>NZ_JBFRTU010000006.1:209219-225235 GCF_041474275.1 Vibrio sp. 10N.222.52.B7
AAAGTCACGTTACAAAATAATGTTCATCAAGAACATTGCACCTAACGCATTCAATACCGAAATCGCGATCATCACCGGGATGTAGCGACCTTCAGTACCAATTGGTCCCATAATACGGCCCATGTATTGCACCTGAGAGCCCATCAAGTAGATAGCTGGCGCCAAGATAGCTATATGGTTGCCGTTCAGAATACCTTGGTCAAACAGCGTGATAACCACGCCCACCGCGCCACCCATCGACATCCACGCACCGATCAATACCGCTGCCGCTTCGCCAGGTAAACCAAATACCGCCATAATTGGAGCAAATACACTGCCCATCAAATCCAGCGCACCCGTTATCTGCAATGCCTTGATGATCACAAACGCCATCAGAACATTCGGTACCGTAGAGGTAGTCGCAATAACCCAGCCTTTCTTAGCACCTTCAACGAAAATATCAGTAACCATTGGTTTCTTTGCTTTAACTTCGCTCATTATGCTACTTCCTCTTCCTCTTCCAGTTTTTGTTCTTTGTCTGATTTTGGTTTGTCTTCTTTGCCTTCAGTAATGTTGAGGTAAATACGGAACAGATTCGCGCCGACAAACTTAAAGATAAACATCACAGCGACAGCCAAACCAATTGACGATGTCACCGCTAAAGAGCCGTCCATCGCGGCTAGAGTGAACAGCACCGCACCTGAAGAGAAAAAGTTAACGATCGCCGCACCCGCCGTAAACTGGAACATGGTGAACACATCGGTTTCACGCTTAGTCAGATGTCCTTCGTCTTTCAGCTGACGTGTCATCGCTGCGCCAGCATCGGTACTTTGCAAAGAAGCGATCAGTGCCAAGCCTGAGTTACCCGGAATACCCATCAGAGGGCGAAGCAGAGGTGTCAGTAGTTTACGAGCCGCATCCAGTGCACCGTAGTGCTCAAGTACGTTGATCATACCCAGTGCAAACATCACGGTCGGAATAAGTGTCAAAGCAAAAATGAAACCGTCGCGAGCACCACTACCGCCTTTACCACGCAGTGACGTCGTTGCCGCTTGAATACCATCGGCCGTTTCACTCACATCGTAAGCGACCTTACCGAATGAACCGTTGAGCGTTGTAAAATCGAACACTCCATACCATTCATTGGACTGCATTAAGCCTGAAAAGAACACCATCGCGAACGCGAGTGCGATATAGCTGCCGATCGTGACTTTACGATCGGTTTTGGTTGGATTAGTCACAAGGACCTCTATACATCTCGCTTATATGGAACAGAACACGTATAGATAGTGCAAACTAATGAGCGAAAGGTTAATGACCAAAATCAAATAGCGTATCGGTTTAAATAAAAGAAGCACAGCAACATATAAAACTGTGATTTGGATTTAAAAGCAGGACCATACGCTAAATAAATTAGAATATTTCACATACAAAACTAAAAAATCTTGCTTCAACAGCGCAACCAAAAACGCACACAATCGCCACACAAGTCTGGCTTCTAGTGAGAAGTTTTTACCTAGTGCGATCTCTGATAATGCTGTAAGAGATCTCTTACATTGTTTTTCTGGTCAATTTTAATTCGATTATAATACAGAGACTTAAAAAGTGATTTTGCTTCCAGAACGCAACCGTTTTCCCTTAGTTGATTGAGTTTTGAGCCAAGCGCAAACAGTGAGCCATTTTATAAAGAATTTGAGCTTAATTCGAAATTTCAGCCCTCAGAGGTGCTATAGACTTCGCGCAGCCAATATAGAAGGAGAACGGTGATGACTATGGAAATGAGAACGCTTAAATATCAAGTAATGGGCAAAGGCATGTGGATCACTGCAACAGTATCTCGCGTAGTAGCGGACAAACTTGCGCTTGAATACCAATCCTATGGCTGGCCTGTTGAAGTATGTGCAGCAGAACAAACACTGACGTTTGATCTCAATGCTGCATAATGTTGGCAATTTCGAATAAGCTCTATCGGCACTGAGTCCGGTAGGGCTTTTTCTTTGGTCTTTGGTCTTTGGTCTTTAGTCTTTAGTCTTTAGTCTTTAGTCTTTAACTTAAGTGTGGAAGACAGTAATTTTGAGTATGTAAGACCGTATTTCGTTCACATCACAGTCTATTCCTTTCATTATAATCTATTGAATTATTAAGATATCTATCACACTGCACATGGTTATTTAGGTCTACTCTTTTACCCGTGTTAATAACTTATTAACTTCGGAGCGTAATCCATGTTAGGTATCCAGCTTTCTGCTGTTCTCTCTTTGTTACTCTTTTCTTCGGTAGCAGGTGCTGCCACTTCTCAGTTGGGAGAACCACTCAAGCTCACCAACTCATTCGCTGGCTACCTATCCCTGACCATTTTCGTTGTCGCCTACATCGTGGTGATGATGGAAGAGTACCTAAAGCTCCGAAAATCTAAGCCAGTGTTACTTGCAGCAGGACTGATCTGGATAATCATTGGTTTTATCTACCAAGAACACAACCTTGTTGAAGTCGCTAAGCAAGCACTCGAACACAACTTACTGGAATACGCTGAGCTGTTACTTTTCCTACTCGTCGCCATGACCTACATCAGCGCCATGGAAGAGAGAAGACTGTTTGATGCGCTGCAAGCGTGGATGGTGGGCAAAGGCTTTAATTTCCGCTCTCTGTTCTGGCTAACCGGTATTCTGGCCTTCTTTATCTCACCGATCGCCGACAACCTCACCACAGCTCTATTGATGTGCGCCGTGGTTCTGAAAGTCGCAGGATCTAACCCTAAATTCGTTAACCTAGCCTGTGTGAATATCGTGATAGCCGCTAACGCTGGCGGCGCGTTCAGCCCATTCGGTGACATCACAACGTTGATGGTGTGGCAGGCTGGTTATGTGAGCTTCAGTGAATTCATTCCCTTATTTATTCCTTCAGTGATGAATTACCTCGTCCCTGCAATGATCATGTCTTACTTTGTTCCCACAACCCAACCCGACACGGTGCATCAGCACGTTGAATTAAAACGCGGTGCAAGACGCATCGTGTTGTTGTTCATCATGACCATCGGCACTGCGGTTGCTTTCCATGCCGTACTCCACTTCCCTCCAGTAATGGGCATGATGATGGGGCTGGCGTATCTACAGTTCTTTGGTTATTTCTTGCGTAAGACCTTACCAAATTCACTGGCGAAGAAAAAAGCGGTGGCGATTGCCAACAATGATGGGGGGGCATTGAAGCGACTCGGTTCAGTCGTGCCCTTTGATGTATTTCGAAGAGTGTCCCATGCCGAATGGGACACTCTGCTGTTCTTCTACGGCGTGGTAATGTGTGTAGGTGGCTTGAGTCTACTGGGATACTTGGAGCTTGCCTCTGGCGTGATGTATAGCCAATGGGATCCAATTTGGGCCAACATCATGGTGGGGATCTTATCTGCGATTGTCGATAACATTCCGGTGATGTTTGCCGTGTTATCGATGGAACCTCAAATGTCGATGGGTAACTGGCTACTGATCACCTTAACCGCAGGCGTTGGCGGCAGCTTGTTATCTATTGGTAGTGCGGCAGGTGTGGCGTTAATGGGCGCGGCGCATGGCAAATACACCTTCTTTGGCCACTTGAAATGGATGCCAGTGATCATGATTGGCTATGCCGTCAGTATCGCTGCACACCTATGGCTTAATGGCGATCTTTTCTAATTCGGAGATCTTTTCTAGTTCGAACTGTCTTTCACAGGCTTATCTACAAGTGTCCAGACGTTACTCAATTGTATCGCTGGACATTGGTTGCAAGTTAGCATCTCGCCCTTCTGTTGAATGCGCATCACTAGTCTAGAGTCAGTTCGGCTGCTTCCAGAATTGAATTCAATGGTGATCAAGTCATCATCAACACGATAGGTTCGAGTCACGGAATTATCCGTTGTTTGATAAGTCACTTGCCCGGATTCAAAAAGTAGATAACTGTCATTATCTGCGTTCTCATACATACCTTTGAACAGAGCAAGCTGTGGAACCTCGAAAGGTCGGCTGGTATCAGTTAAACAACCTGTCAGCAATAATGCAGAGCTGCAGCCAGATATTAGTAAGGGGAATCTATTCATTTGGGCATCCTTGCCTAGAGAACATAGTCAAAGAATATGCAACCAAATCGATATTTCCCAGAAAGCGTTGATTTTAATGCAAAGTCATATTTTAAGAACCACTCGCCTTCACCATTAAGTAGTACGAGATATTCAGCCAGCATCTCGACAGGCTCATGGCTAAATCGCTTGCTAGTCTTGCTCTCTTCCCTCTATCACCAATAAGTGCTGTTTACGTTCTACGCCACCTGCATAACCCGTCAGTTTGCCGTTTTTACCAATCACACGGTGACACGGCACAATCACTGAAACCGGATTTTTGCCATTCGCCAAACCCACAGCACGAACGGCTTTCGGATTGCCTATCGCATCGGCCAGTTGTGCATAGCTCCAAGTCTCTCCATAAGGAATGGTCGTCAGCGCCTGCCAAACCGACTGCTGAAATGGCGTGCCCTTGGCTGCAATCGGCACAGAAAACTGAATAGCTTCGCCCGAGAAATAGCGATTAAGCTGCTCGATAGCCAATGCAAAGATCGGAAAGCTATCATCTTGAACACCCAACGGTTCCGGCTTGGTGGTATGTGTCTCGAACCAAAGGCCGAGCAAGCCTTCATCGTTCGCCTGTAACGTCACGGTTCCCAATGGGCTCTCATAGTAAGTAAAACGGTTGTCCATGATATCTCCTAGCTTAGTATTCCGATTAAGACTGATTCCAACAGTGGAACGTGGCGTAACTACCCCAAGGCGAAACACTCTCCGTGTTGATGGCGGGGCGATGCTCAATAAACTTCTTCACCACCAAGTCACCAACCAACAGATGATTAGGTTCGCTTAACCCGCGAAGCAGTGCATATTGAATAGTCCAAGGCCCAATCCCTTTTAGCTCAATCCATTTGGAAGGATGCTCAGCTTCATTGTCGACCATGTATTCGGCAAAACGCTTTAGGGTCTCTTTGCGGCTTCCCGGCATTCTCAAGAAGCTAACATCAGCGTCCGCTATCTGTTTTGGTGTTGGGAAGCTGGCTTTCTCATGTTCATCAGAAAGCTCTTTGACCAATAAGTTAAGCTGACCAATCGCCGCGGTTACCGAAACTTGCTGTCCTAGAATCGCTCTCACGCCTGCCTCCCAAGCACTCCACACGCCAGGAATACGGATACCACTCTTAGCCACCAAGTTAGGATCGATAGTCGTAAAGAACGTCTCAACCTTGGCAATATCGACATCAAGATCAAACATACGGCGGATATTCGCAATCAAGCTTCTTAATTGGCTTATATCATCCAACTCGAATTCAATATCCAAGCGGTTATCTTTGGCTAAAGTCGCCTTGAACCAACCCTTTGACCCGTTCACATTTACCGTGCGCTTATAATAATCTTCGCCAACGCCTTCTAAGCCCTCAATCATTCTTCGTCGATAAAACCTCAACAAGTGGTTCCAATCTAAGGGTCCATGAAAACCAAGCTGAATATGATTACTCTGAGTGTCACTTGGCTTCGCTCGCCTAATTTGGCTTGGCGAAAGCTGCAGCTCTTTTTGAAAGGCATCATTAAAACGGCGCGTACTATTGAAGCCACTAGCAAAGCCGACATCAGTAATGCTCATGCTACTGGTGTGCAGCAACTGCTTGGCAAACATCAATTGACTGTACAGACTATATTGCTTGGGTGACACGCCGATGTAATTGTCGAATAAGGTTCGTAAATAACGATCTGAAATACCTAACCGCGTTGCAAGGTCGACGATAGATCCTGAATTCAGAGCGCCATTATCAATCAACTGCATCGCACGTAAGAAAGTGGTTTCGACGCCCTTCCAAGCCGGCGAAAAAGGTGCGCTGTCTGGTCGACAACGTAAACAAGGACGATATCCCGCTTTCAATGCTTGAGCTTGATGGGAAAAATATTCGACGTTTTCTTCTTTGGGTGGTGTGGCTGGGCAAATCGGGCGACAAAAAATTCCTGTCGTTTTCACCGCTGTAAAAAACATCCCATCAAAGCGAGCATCTCGTGCATATCGAGCCAAATGGCACTGCTCACTGGTTAAGCTGCTGTTGTGATTGATCTTTTTCGACATGCCGTACTCTTCCCACTTACCATAGCGTTTGATCCGATACCTAAAAGTTTACCGTGAACCACCATTGTCGCTAGCCACTTTCGGAAGCGAAGGTCAGATAAATCACAAAAAAGGGTTTTAATTTTATTCAATTCGACTAAATTTAACCTAGAGAGGGCATTCTTCTCACAACGTCAACGATCGGTACTTAGCACGCCAAGATGCAGAGACCTATCGAATATAAAAAGGAAAAGGCTATGGTTCTACACACATGTCGTATTGTTTTATCAAATCAACAGGTTCTCACCAGTCAATCAGTCGAGCAGTCTCTAAGCTTTCTTGAAGACAAAGCGGACAACGGGATTTCTATGATCGAGATTGACGCAACGGATGGCAATCAAATCCATTCGTACATGTCACGCTCTCTTGAAGAGTCTATTGAGAATCTAATGAACCTATAGGGCTTTTAATAAAGGCTACACATACCAGGCTTAAACGATATTTATGGAATTAGAAACGATCTCTAGTTCCGAAAAGAAGTACATTTCTGGTTTAAAACAAAAATGGCTCCCAACTATACAATTAGTTGGGAGCCATTTTTTATTGAATCTAATCAGCAAAGCCACTGCTTACCGCAAATGCCGTTACTCAGGTGCTTGTTCAGCGGCTTGCTGCAATGTGTAAGCCGTCGATGGGTCAATCTCATTAACCAACTTCTCAACCTGCATGATCGCATCAACCGAGGTACTGCTTTTACGGTAGCTCAGATAAATTGGGAGATACCAGTCTTCAACCCCTTTCACCTTGTGCAGCTGACCCGAATCGATAAAAGGTTCGACTAGAGACACCGGAAGATACGCACTGCCGCCTTTCTCTAAAATGAAATCGAGGGCGATACGGGCTGTAGAGGTACGTAGGTACGGTGCTGGCACTTTAGGGTGACGTTCTGCGTGTTCAGAACCAAAGCGCGTTCCCCAATCCACATAAACATACTTATGTTGAAATACAGATTCCAGATCATCTTGCTGCGTTGATACCAACACCAAAACCAAGTCAGCGACTTTTTTACAGTTCAGCTCTTCTGCTTTGATCTGATCGAACGCGAAAGCCATATCTAAGGTTCGTTCTAACAAATTACGGTTCAGTTGCTCGCGCCCCATCACCTCTGCCATAAAGCCGTAACCACCAAAAGAGTCGGTTACCACACTTAAACAGTTTTGCAGATACGCATCCCAAATATTCGGCGTGCCGCCCAGCGTTAACTGCAAGGCTTTACCACTCTCTAACGACAGCTCAAATTTGGCTTGTTGTAGGGTGGACACCATCACTTCGGCATAACCAATCAAACGTTCACCGGAAGATGTGAGTTTGATGTTATTGCGGTCACGAATGAAGAGCTGAGTATCAAAATAGCCTTCAAGCTGTTTGATCCGCGCACTCACCGCCGCTTGTGTTAAATACAAGTTTTCAGCTGCACGCCCAAAATGGCGCACCCTTGCAACCTCAAGAAAGGTTCTAAATACTTTCACATCCATCAAATACATCTCTGTAATAAATCTGCTAACTAGCCGATCTAGGATTGTTTATCGTAAAGGCAAAAACATTTTGTTTCCTATTTTAGCCTTTTAACAATATTTTCGCGTGAGCAATAAACACTAATTTCTATCTAACCACATTACTGAGGCTGATATGTCTGAGACCGAATTCCGACACGGAAAAAAACGTTTTTATGACACCATTAAATTCCCGAGAGGGTTCGCTAAGTCGGGTGATTTTACTCTTTCAGAAGAGGAAATCCTAACCTTGTTTGGTGACACTATGCTTGCACTTGAAACTGGTGAACTAGCACCAATCAATGCAGAAGAAAAACACTTCATTAAAGTGTTGTCTCACCCTCATAAGGCAAAGTCCAAGTTAGAGCGTGTTTGGTTGAAGTACATTCAACTGGCTCGTGGACGCCGTCGCTTTCACACCCTAAACGGCTGCAAACGCGGCGACGTATCTAGGGAAGAATACGAAAGTGAGTTAGTGTTAGAAGATTAGTAAAATCGCTCAAAGTGATACCTCATCACTTTGGGCTTTTTTTTGCCTTCAAACACACATCTTCTTTGTAATTGGTAAGTTTAGCCAACCTATCCATTTTTACCAATATTTATATACAATTCATAGCGATAGCGTGACTAAAACACAGCTCTCGTTCAATCTTATGGGTATTCATCCCACTGAGATTCATCGTTCTTCATCCTGCCCCTGTCTTTTATCACGATAGCGCTCCATTGCCATCATTATTTTTCTAGTTTCAACTATACGCTCAACGCTTGTTTATACTCGAAACACGTTAATGCACCAAAATTCGTCAATGGTTCGAGCGATGCCATTATTGCAATAATCGTATCAAGGCATAGAAACACACCAACCCTTTCAGGTGCTGAATTAGATCAACATTGCTGTATATGACAAACGTATTAATCTTGTTTAACGCCACCAAATATCCATACAATAATTGTGCAATTTTGAGAGTTCCAGTCACAGTTACGACGAAAAAAGCAAAAACTTGACCTAAAACAATAGCGGAACTGGATAACTTATTTTATAATGCGAATTAATGTTTCAGAACACTATAAAATTTTATTTCTAGGGGCAAAATCAATGAGACTTATTCCATTAAGCAACAAAGCTAAAGTAGGTAAATGGGCTGCTCGTCATATCGCAGATTCAATCAACAAGTTCGCTCCAACGGCTGAGCGTCCATTTGTACTAGGTCTTCCTACTGGTAGCACACCTCTAACTACTTACGCTGAGCTAATTGAACTTTACAAAGCTGGCGAAGTTAGCTTCAAGCACGTTGTAACATTCAACATGGATGAGTACGTTGGCATCGACCCTAACCACCCAGAGTCTTACCGCACATTCATGCACGAGAACTTCTTCAACCACGTTGATATCCAAGCAGAAAACATCAACCTGCTAGACGGCAAAGCTGAAGATATCAATGCTCACTGTGCAGCATACGAAGAGAAAATCCGTTCATACGGCAAAATCAACCTGTTCATGGGCGGCGTAGGCATCGACGGTCACATCGCATTCAACGAACCAGGTTCTTCTCTATCTTCACGCACTCGTATCAAAACGTTGACTGAAGACACTCGTATCGCGAACTCTCGTTTCTTCGATGGCGACATCAACCAAGTTCCTAAATACGCACTAACTATCGGTGTTGCGACTCTTCTAGATGCAGAAGAAGTGATGATCCTTTCTCTAGGCCACAACAAAGCTCAAGCGCTTCAAATGGCTATCGAAGGTTCTGTAAACCACATGTGGACTGTTACAGCTCTACAGATGCACCGTAAAGCTATCATCGTTGCTGATGAGCCAGCTCAACAAGAGCTAAAAGTTAAGACTCTACGCTACTTCCAAGAGCTAGAAGCTGAGAACATCCAAGACCTATAATTCCTATAGTCTTGCATAGCAGGGCGTTTTTATAAAGAGAGCGTCTTGAATAGAAAAAGCCACTGAATGTGGCTTTTTTTGTGCCTGCTGCTTTTGTATTTAATGGGAAGATATTTCGGATATTTTTTAGAAGCACAAAAACAACAAAGCGATTTCTCCAACGAGAGAAACCGCCATCATTTTAATCTTTGTATTGAAACGAACGAACAGCTACAAGTTATGTAGGATGTGAAACAAGATAAGCAGAGCTGCAAACTAGAGCTAAGAGCTCAGCGCGTTATCTCGGCATAGGGTAGTGATAATGTCAGTGATAGCTAATACGATCGTCGACTTCACCTTTTGATTATGTCGCCCCAAGAACATTTCAAGCATTGGGCCAGACATCGTTTCCACCATCTCCGCGTCATATTCGATAGGCATAATACGCTGAATCGCGTGCACCTTGTTGAGCTCAAATATCACATCAACTTCTGTGAAGCTGGTGTCTTCACCCTGTATTTTCGCCCACTCTTTCAAGGTAACGAAAACCTCAAGATCGTCGTAGAGTTCTTTACTGATCACGCCAAGCCCGAGTAGCAACTTAGCACGAATCATGATCTCGCCTAACGGCCCACCACTGTTGAGAAGTGGCTCGACAACGAACTTAATTGCAGTGTCGTCTTTCTTAAAGATGTTTTTTAATACGGCATCTACCGTGTCGTCCAATGCATCATAAGCAGCCATTAGGCAAGCGCTAGCACTCTCAGCTTCCGAAAGGGCTTCGAGTAATTCAGTTTCATGGCTTGTTTGTATTGGCATAACGGCTCGACAATAAGAAAGTGCCACTGGTGTGGCACTTTGATGGTTAATCATTTCAATGCTAGATAAGCTTCTTCCGCTAGTTTAACAACTTCTGAGTCACTATTCAGCTCAGAATAATGCGCTAATGTCTCAGCAAAGCCTTTTTCTGCGAACATTGCTTGAAGTTCAACCGCTTGTGGGTCGTCTTCGTTCTTGTAATGGAACGCAGCAGCGATTGCTTTTACTAGGTGAGCATTCGGTAGGCCGTACTCTAATGTACCGTTTAGAGGCTTAACTAGGCGGTCTTGCGGGCTCAGTTTACGAATTGGCTGACGACCAACGCGGTCTACTTCATCACGTAGGAACGGGTTAGCAAAACGACCTAGAATCTTTTGGATGTAGGCAGCGTGTGCTTCTGGATCAAAGCCGTAACGCTTAATCAGAACCGCACCACTCTCTTCCATCGTCGCTGTTACTTCAGCGCGGATTACGTCATCTTCGATAGAGTCTTTAATAGTCTCATGACCTGCAAGCACACCAAGGTATGCCGTTACCAAGTGACCTGTGTTTAGCGTGAACAGTTTACGCTCAACGAAAGCCATTAGGTTATCAGTGCATTCCATTCCTGGGATGTTTGGAATCTCACCTTTGAATTGTGTTTGATCTACGATCCACTCGCTGAACGTTTCAACCGTTACCGCTAGAGGATCTGTTTCGCCCGCTTCTGCCGGTGGAACAATACGGTCAACCGCAGAATCAACAAAGCCAATGTGCTCTTCAGTGAACGCTTTCATTTCATCAGAAAGGTGCTCTAACACGGCTGCTTTTAATTGGCTAGTACCGCGAACCATGTTCTCTGCCGCGATGATGTTCATTGGTGCAGTGTTGTTTGCTGCTGCACGCTTTTCAATGCCTTGAGCGATAGACTTAGAGATGATTTTAAGAACCGTAGGGCCCACTGCAGTCGTCACAAGATCAGACTCAGCAATGCAATCTACTACTGCGCTTGTTGCTGAGTTTACTGCTGTCACGTTCTTAACAACTTCGACAACACACTCTTCGCCAACAATCTTAACTGGGTATTCTTGGCGTTCAATTAACGCATTTACAACCGTTTCATTTACGTCAGCAAACGTAACCTTCATACCAGCATCAGAAAGAAGCTTACCAATGAAACCACGACCGATATTACCTGCACCAAAATGTAACGCTTTCATAATTTTGACCTTATAAATATTTGAATCTAGATAGCTAACTGCTCAACAACATGCCTTGACGATGTGCCCTCGGCATTAAGCAGTAAGCTATTCAGACTGAATCTTGTTAGAAAGATTAAGACCGAAAATGAGGCCAGTAGGGGGATACCGGCCTCCTTCACTCAGGAGCTTGACTAGAGCTTTTTAGTTTCCGTTGAGAATACGTAGAACATCAGCAGGGTTTGTTGTGTTCTGTAGGCATTCCACAGCTTCTTCATCATCGAGTGAATTGGTAATAGCCATCAGCACCATGTTGTGCTCATCGCCTTGTGCGGCAATACCGATAACCATCTTCGCGATATCGTCTTCATCTTCGCCCCACTGAATACCTTCAGGGTACTGACAGAAAACGATGCCGGTTTTTTGTACGTACTGTTTCGCTTCGATTGTGCCGTGTGGTACTGCGATAGACTCACCTAGGTAAGTAGACACAAGCTCTTCACGAGCAAACATGCCATCTACATATTCTGGTGATACGTTGCCAAGTTTTACTAATTGTTCGCCAGCAAACTTAATTGCGTCTTCTTTTTGAGTCGCTTTAAGGCCAAGGAAGATGCTGTCGTCAGTGAGTGCAAGCTTGTTGCTTTCTTGCGCTGGAGCTGCTGCCGGAGCTTCTACTTTCGCTTCACCACTTTGAGCATCGACAAGCTCAGCAACTAGTTGGTCGTATACGCCGCCGTCTAGGAAGTTGCTTAGAGACATATGCATCGCACCTGGCACAGTGCTACGAGCACGGTCTGTTAGGTCTTTATGCGTAATAACGATTTGCGAATCAGCCGGTAGGTTGTTGATTGCGTAGTTGGTTACTTCAATGTCTAGGCCAGCTGTTGCTACTTTCTTACGTAGTAGACCTGCACCCATTGCACTTGAACCCATACCCGCATCACACGCTACATAAACTGCTTTTACATCCGCTAGGTTTACGTTTGCTTCTGCTGCTGCACCTTTAGAAGACGCTTTCATGTCTTTCATTTGTGCAGAAGCTTTCTCTAGTGAATCTTCCTCATCATCTTGCGCTGATGTTTTAAGAAGGATTGACGCTACAACAAACGATACTGCCGTTGCTGCGATAACAGATAGAATCACGCCGATGTAAGAGCCTTTTGGCGTCATCAGTAAGACTGCGAAGATAGAACCTGGAGATGCTGGAGAGATAAGGCCAGAATCGAACATTACGTTAGTGAATACACCCGCCATACCACCTGCGATTACCGCAAGAATTAGACGTGGGTTCATTAGAACGTAAGGGAAGTAAATTTCGTGGATACCACCTAGGAAGTGGATGATAGATGCACCAGCAGCAGATTGCTTCGCGCTACCTTTACCAAACACCATGTAAGCAAGTAGAAGACCAAAACCAGGACCTGGGTTTGCTTCGATTAAGAAGAAGATTGAACGACCAATCTCTTCAGATTGCTGGATACCTAGTGGAGAGAAGATACCGTGGTTGATTGCGTTATTTAGGAATAGAATTTTCGCAGGTTCAACAAAAATAGATGCTAGAGGTAATGCACCTGCTTCTACCATTGCGTTTACGCCAGCAGCAAGTCCGCCAGATAGAATCTTAACCGCAGGACCAATCACGATGAACGCGATGATCGCACAGATCATGCCGATGATACCCGCAGAGAAGTTATTCACTAGCATTTCGAAACCACTCTTCACTTTACCGTGAACAGCTTCATCGAATTTTTTAATTGCGATACCACCTAGTGGACCCACAATCATTGCACCCATGAACATTGGGATATCAGTACCAACGATAACACCCATTGTCGTGATGGCACCTACTACCGCACCGCGGTCACCACCAACCATTTTACCACCGGTGTAACCAATCAATAGTGGCAATAGGTATGTAATCATAGGGCCAACCATTGATGCTAACGTTTCGTTAGGCCACCAACCGGTTGGGATGAATAGTGCAGTAATGAAACCCCACGCAATAAATGCGCCGATGTTTGGCATTACCATATTGGATAAGAAACGACCAAAGTTTTGAACCTTAATCTTTGCTTCTGGTGATAACATAGGTAGAACCCCGTAATGTATTGGTTGGTCAAATGACCGAAAGTGTGTACTCAAAAGTCGATTAAAATGTATCACAACATTTCTAAAATGCACCTTAGCCCAACTTTCGTGACAACCATCACACACGAAAAACACTTTAGGGTTAACAAGAGCACTTTAGATCACAAAAATACCATGAATTAAAATTACAAAGCCAAATTAATGAGAATAAATATCATTAACGCAAGATCTAGATCACACTTTATCTTGTAATACTTAAAAATAAATAGTGATCAAAATCACACTTAATAAAATATAGCATCTAAGATCTATATAAACCGTATAAAAGAACATCGTGTCACGTATAGAAAATATGCACCCAGATGAGCAGAATCGCTAATCATGTAATTTAATTACAGAAAGAACCACATTTCCCACAAAATCAAAATCAGACATGACTTTCTACTAAAAACATAGACCAGTGAGCAGCAGTTGGCATTAGTAGATGTGATATGGTACTCGCCTGTGCTATCACATCATGTATCTCACCAAAACCCATCAGCGGATCACTCTGCTATTTGAGAAAAGACTATGTCAGACAAAATTTCCACATCCGCACTCGCTAAACAAAAAGGCATAGAAGCTAAAACTTTATTTAGCGATCTAAAAACAGCAGGTTATATCGTGCGCTCACAAGAGCGTTGGATTCTCACAGAACGGGGAGAAAGCTTTGGTGGGGAATATGTCGAACACAAGAAGTTTGGTGTCTTTATTGTCTGGCCAGAGAAACTGCTTATCGATTTGGACTCATTCTCAGGAAAAACACTCACCGCCACCCAGCTTGGCAGTGCCTTTCAACTCAGCGCAAAGAAAATCAACTTACTGCTCAACGAGCTTGGTTGGATAACAAAAGAAGAAGACGGTTGGCATGTCACCTCTACAGGCTTAAAAGCCGGAGGTGAACAAAGAGAAGACAAAGCGACTCAAAACTTATTCGTGGTATGGCACGACTCATTGGTTCGCAATAAACGTTTAAAGCAGTCTGTTGTTGAATTCCTAGGGCATGATGCTGAAAGCCACTCGACCGATGTGTCATTCTCCAGTTTTCGTCAGAAATTTGAGGCGAAGCACCGAAGCTTAGACGGGCATTATGTTCGATCAAAGGGAGAGCTGATCATTGATAACTGGCTTTATATGGCAGGAGTGGTCCATGCGTACGAGCGTCCGCTTCCGATATCAAAAGAAGTGATCAGCGATTTTTATCTACCAAGTGGCAAAGTATACATCCAGTTCTGGGGAACTGATTCTGCGCCAATCGCCGAAAATAAACGTGAAGCTACGAGAAAAATCTATGAAGAGCATGGTTTTGGTTTAATCGAAATCACGCCAGAAGATATCCCCAACCTAGACAGCGTACTTCCGCCATTATTGCGCCAATATGGTATCAAAGCGTACTAAGCTACTGAATCTAGAGATTCCACCTCCATTAAGATCACACTTATTGAATCATTATGGACATTATTAACCATAGTGATTTGATATGTTCGCTATTTTTCCCGAGTCATTCTTCTATTATCTTACACCCATCGACTTGAGCTACCGCAGATACTCGATTTATTGGGGCATGTTCGATAACTATTTAGACGTTCAATCTATTGAGATTCGTTTAAATTGGTTATCCGTTTATTGTTGACGTAACTGAACATAAAACCCTACAACATTTATTATTGATAGATATTAGGATTCAACATGACTCATCCAATCATTACTGATCTAAACACTCGTTACACAGCTAAAAAATACGATGCAGAAAAACGCATCTCTGCGGAAGACATGGAAGTAATCAAAGAAGCACTTCGCTTGTCAGCTTCTTCTATCAACTCTCAGCCTTGGAAATTCATCATCATTGAGAGTGACGCAGCAAAACAACGCTTCCACAATACTTTCGAAAACATGTTCCAGTTTAACCAACCACATGCGAAAGAAGCGTCACACACGATCCTGTTTGCTCACGATCCTAAGTACACTAAAGAGAAATTCGCGAAGCGTGCTGATACAGAAGTAAGCTCTGGTCACTTACCAGCTGAAATGTACGAGCAATTCTTAGGTGCTTACGCATTCGCAGAAATGAACACAGACGAAACAGGTTTCAACGGTAACTGGACTAAGTCTCAAGTTTACATCGCACTAGGTAACACACTGCACACACTAGCTCGTCTAGGTATCGCTTCAACACCTATGGAAGGTGTAGATGCAGCTATGATCAGCGAAGAGTTTGCTGACGAACTAGAAGGTCACGTTGTTGATGTAGCTCTAGCTATCGGCTACCACAAAGACGGCGAAGACTACAACTACGGCAAACCAAAAGCGCGCCTAGCTCTTGATGAAGTCATTACAACACTTTAGGGCGTGTTGACCTTTCGTGGTTAAATTTTGTTCG
>NZ_JBFRTU010000007.1:0-3001 GCF_041474275.1 Vibrio sp. 10N.222.52.B7
GAAATAATCTGGAAAACTGATTTAAAAGTCTCTTCAAACTCATTCAAGGTCTGGTCTTTCTTTGAGTCCACAAAACCCCTTGGGTGTTGTATGGTTAAGCCTCACGGGCAATTAGTACAGGTTAGCTCAATGCCTCGCAGCACTTACACACCCTGCCTATCAACGTCGTAGTCTACGACAACCCTTTAGGACACTTATAGTGCCAGGGAAAACTCATCTCAAGGCTCGCTTCCCGCTTAGATGCTTTCAGCGGTTATCGATTCCGAACTTAGCTACCGGGCAATGCCATTGGCATGACAACCCGAACACCAGAGGTTCGTCCACTCCGGTCCTCTCGTACTAGGAGCAGCCCCTTTCAATTTTCCAACGCCCACGGCAGATAGGGACCGAACTGTCTCACGACGTTCTAAACCCAGCTCGCGTACCACTTTAAATGGCGAACAGCCATACCCTTGGGACCGACTTCAGCCCCAGGATGTGATGAGCCGACATCGAGGTGCCAAACACCGCCGTCGATATGAACTCTTGGGCGGTATCAGCCTGTTATCCCCGGAGTACCTTTTATCCGTTGAGCGATGGCCCTTCCATTCAGAACCACCGGATCACTATGACCTGCTTTCGCACCTGCTCGAATTGTCATTCTCGCAGTCAAGCGGGCTTATGCCATTGCACTAACCACACGATGTCCAACCGTGTTTAGCCCACCTTCGTGCTCCTCCGTTACTCTTTGGGAGGAGACCGCCCCAGTCAAACTACCCACCAGGCACTGTCCGTAATCCCGATTCAGGGACCAACGTTAGAACATCAAAACTACAAGGGTGGTATTTCAAGGACGACTCCACCACATCTAGCGACGCGGTTTCATAGTCTCCCACCTATCCTACACATGTAGGTTCAATGTTCAGTGCCAAGCTGTAGTAAAGGTTCACGGGGTCTTTCCGTCTAGCCGCGGGTACACTGCATCTTCACAGCGATTTCAATTTCACTGAGTCTCGGGTGGAGACAGCGTGGCCATCATTACGCCATTCGTGCAGGTCGGAACTTACCCGACAAGGAATTTCGCTACCTTAGGACCGTTATAGTTACGGCCGCCGTTTACCGGGGCTTCGATCAAGAGCTTCGACCGAAGTCTAACCCCATCAATTAACCTTCCGGCACCGGGCAGGCGTCACACCGTATACGTCATCTTACGATTTTGCACAGTGCTGTGTTTTTAATAAACAGTTGCAGCCACCTGGTATCTGCGACTCTCGTCTGCTCCATCCGCAAGGGACTTCACTGATAAGAGCGTACCTTCTCCCGAAGTTACGGTACCATTTTGCCTAGTTCCTTCACCCGAGTTCTCTCAAGCGCCTTGGTATTCTCTACCCGACCACCTGTGTCGGTTTGGGGTACGATTCCTTACAATCTGAAGCTTAGAGGCTTTTCCTGGAAGCATGGCATCAATGACTTCACTACCGTAGTAGCTCGACATCGTATCTCAGCGTTAATAGCGGTCCGGATTTACCTAAACCACCCGCCTACGTACTTGAACCTGGACAACCGTCGCCAGGCCCACCTAGCCTTCTCCGTCCCCCCATCGCAATTGTAAGAAGTACGGGAATATTAACCCGTTTCCCATCGACTACGCCTTTCGGCCTCGCCTTAGGAGTCGACTTACCCTGCCCCGATTAACGTTGGACAGGAACCCTTGGTCTTCCGGCGAGGGAGTTTTTCACTCCCTTTATCGTTACTCATGTCAGCATTCGCACTTCTGATACCTCCAGCAGCCCTTACAGACCACCTTCAACGGCTTACAGAACGCTCCCCTACCCCACATACCCTAAGGTACGTAGCCGCAGCTTCGGTGTATAGCTTAGCCCCGTTACATCTTCCGCGCAGGCCGACTCGACCAGTGAGCTATTACGCTTTCTTTAAATGATGGCTGCTTCTAAGCCAACATCCTGGCTGTCTGAGCCTTCCCACATCGTTTCCCACTTAGCTATACTTTGGGACCTTAGCTGGCGGTCTGGGTTGTTTCCCTCTCCACGACGGACGTTAGCACCCGCCGTGTGTCTCCCGGATAGTACTTACTGGTATTCGGAGTTTGCAAAGGGTTGGTAAGTCGGGATGACCCCCTAGCCTTAACAGTGCTCTACCCCCAGTAGTATTCGTCCGAGGCGCTACCTAAATAGCTTTCGGGGAGAACCAGCTATCTCCAGGTTTGATTGGCCTTTCACCCCTAGCCACAAGTCATCCGCTAATTTTTCAACATTAGTCGGTTCGGTCCTCCAGTTGATGTTACTCAACCTTCAACCTGCCCATGGCTAGATCACCTGGTTTCGGGTCTAATCCTAGCAACTGTACGCCCAGTTAAGACTCGGTTTCCCTACGGCTCCCCTAAACGGTTAACCTTGCTACTAAAATTAAGTCGCTGACCCATTATACAAAAGGTACGCAGTCACACCACGAAGGTGCTCCTACTGCTTGTACGTACACGGTTTCAGGTTCTATTTCACTCCCCTCACAGGGGTTCTTTTCGCCTTTCCCTCACGGTACTGGTTCACTATCGGTCAGTCAGTAGTATTTAGCCTTGGAGGATGGTCCCCCCATATTCAGACAGGATATCACGTGTCCCGCCCTACTCGTTTTCACTGATTATGATGTGTCGGTTACGGGGCTATCACCCTTTACTGCGAGACTTTCCAGACTCTTCACCTGCATCATTAAAAGCTTAAGGGCTAATCCAATTTCGCTCGCCGCTACTTTCGGAATCTCGGTTGATTTCTCTTCCTCGGGGTACTTAGATGTTTCAGTTCCCCCGGTTTGCCTCCTGTTGCTATGTATTCACAACAGGATACTTACTTATGTAAGTGGGTTTCCCCATTCAGGAATCCCAGACTCAAAAGGTTATTACTACCTAATCTGGGCTTATCGCAAGTTATTACGCCTTTCATCGCCTCTGACTGCCAAGGCATCCACCGTGTACGCTTAGTCACTTAACCATACAACCCGAAAGGGT
>NZ_JBFRTU010000008.1:0-28464 GCF_041474275.1 Vibrio sp. 10N.222.52.B7
TATTAAACACTTGTAATTAAATAAAGTGTTTTACTTAAGCGTGATTATTCAGGCCTACCCTATTTTTGATTGGGTAGGTCTGTTAATAAGTTGATGATTTTTTAAATCTATAATGAGTTGTAGGTTTTAATTACATACCCGCATTAACGGTAATAATGCCGACGATAATTGGGCCCCATAGAGTCAGTAACACGTTGGCTACGGCGTAAGTCACAGTAAAAGAGAATACTGGCGTTGCGTTGCCTGTTTTTTCCATCAATGCAGCGAACGCTGGGTTTGCACTTCGACCACCGGTTACACAACCTAAAGCTTCTACCGGATTCTTTATCTTCAATACAAAGTACGAGAAGAAGAATGAAATAATCTGTGGAATGATGGTTACCGCAACACCCAAGAATAGTAGGCTCATACCGTGTTCTTTGATGGTGTCTACCGCTTGAGGGCCAGCCTCAAGACCAACGATACCCACGAATGCTGCTAGACCGAAGTCGCGAATAAAGCTTGCTGCTGATTCTGGGAATTGCGCCACATGTGGGTTACGGCTGCGTAACCAACCAACAATCAGACCTGACACTAGACAGCCTGCACCAGAGCCGATAGTGACCGGAATACCTGCAATTTTGAAGTTGATTAGGCCAATCAAAAGACCCAATACCATACCCATGCCTAGTACAATGAAGTCAGTCATTGTTGCTGAGTTCATTGGCTTACCGATTGTACCTTGAACACGATTAATATCGCTTGGTGAGCCAGTTAATTGAATAACATCATTTTTCTTAACAACAAGGTCTGCGTGAACTGGGATTGATACACCTTCGCGAAGGTAGTCAGTCACATAAACACCACGGTAAGTGCCTTTGTTCGCTTCTGATTTGATTTGACCTAGTGTACGGCCAATCAGTTGTTTGTTGTCTGCGATAAGCTGACGGTTCTCTTCAATGACTTCGTACTCTTCTGGAAGCACAACTTCAGAGCCAACAGAGTCACTTTTCAACTGACCAATGGCTTTACGAGTACCTGTGATAACCAGAACATCGCCTTGTTGAAGCTTAGTAAATTTGTCTGCTTCAATCGCTTTGCCATCACGCTCGATAACTTCGATGCATGCGTCTATTGAATCTTGATTGATTTGGGCTAGTGTCAAACCATTCACTTTGCTCTCTGCTTTGATTTCAAAAGCGCGAGTCTCAAGTTTTGTCATCGCATTGAATTCACCAGCACCAAGCTCTGCATTACCATCTGAGTTCGCTTCTGCCATTTTGATTGCTTCAGAGCGAATGTCCCACTTCATCAACGTTGGGAATACCCAAGTCACCATCAAGATTGGACCTAATGAACCAAAGATGTATGTTACGGCGTAACCTACAGCAACGTTAGTTTGCATCAGATGTTTGGCTTCTTCAGACACACCACCCAAACGGGCGATCGCATCGCCTGCAGTACCAATGATCGCAGACTGAGTTAAACCACCGGCAGCTAGGCCCGCAGCAGTACCTCTATCTAAGTCAAACAACCACGCAGCGGCAAGTACACACAATAAGCCTGAAACCGTCATAACAACCGCAGACAACAGAATGTTGATGGTTCTAAAGTTAAGCGCTTTAAAGAATTGTGCGCCGCCTTGATAACCCACAGCATAAATAAAGAGCGCAAAGAAAATACTTTTTACGCCGGGATCAATCTGAACACCAAATTGCCCAATAATTACGCCCATTAATAATGTTCCGGCCACACCGCCTAAAACAAATCGGCCGATAGTAATTTTACCAACCATATAACCCAATGAGAGTGTAATAAATAGTGCGACAAATGGTGCCATGTCAAACAGATTAGAAATAATGTCCATGACAAATTTACTCTTGTTACTAAATATAAGGAGTAAATAATCTAACGAATAACTTAATAATGATATTTGTTGGATTATTCAAAATAAATAAAGCATCTCGTTGCTTCGAACCGAATATTAAGAACAAAAGGTTTTATTATGTAATCCCATTTGATGGATCAAATCATCACTTTAACTGTTCGCATAGTTTTTGAAGTGCAATTTACACCTTAAGTGATTGGTTTAAATATATTTATCTTAAACCGGCAAAAGTAGATGATTTTCGAAATCAATTTCAATTAAGTGTTTCCACTTCAAGAACGACAACCTACCTACCCTTGTTTTACTGGCTTACGGCTCTCAACAAAGAGGCAGTTGGCATAATCACCGAATAAAGTTGGATTTTGATGGGTACGATCCTCTATAAGCGATTATCACAATAAATCGAACTCCGTTATCGTTGCATTCATCAAACAAATAGAGAACAGAACCATGAATACCATGCCGCATGAGCTTGTGTGGGATGAAGTCTACTTCCCACCGCTGTTATTGGTTATCGCACTGGCTTACATACTGACAATGCTAACAGGGTCAATCGCGACACGGTTTGGCCTTCATAAGTACGTCGCCTTTCCTGCAATAGCAGAACTGAGCTTGATCGTGATTTTTACTGGCGCTATCGGCCATTTTATTACCATTTTTTGAGGCACTTACTGTGATCAAACGTTATCTCATCACACTTTTATTATTGGCTGCTGCGGGAACTGTGGTTTATAGCTATTACCAGTCGTACTCAAGTAACCCATGGACCAGAGACGGACAAGTCAGCGCTTATATCGTCTCGATTACACCTCGAGTCACGGGTCAAGTCATTGAAGTGCATGTCGAAGACAACTCGAAGGTAAAAAAAGGCGATCTTCTTTTTGAGATCGATCCGAGTATTTACAAGGCGACCTACAGAAAAGCACTTGCGACTCAAAAACAAGCATTTGCCCTACTCGCCAAAGCCAAAAACGAAGAGCAACGCGCGTTGAATTTAGAGAAAAGAACGCCCGGTGCCGTGCCCGTGCTGACACTAAACAACTTGAACAACGCGGTAGAAACCAGCGCCGCAAATGTCGAACTGGCAAAAGCGAACGTAGAAGAAGCACATCTCAACCTTGAGTACACCAAGGTATATGCGCCTACTAACGGCTATATCACCAATCTGAACCTACGTGTTGGCTCTCAAGTTGTCGCGAATTCACCTGTGGTTGCGCTAATTGATGAAGATAGCTTCTGGATTGAAGGTTATTTCAAAGAGACTGATTTAGTCGGTGTCGATGCTCAGGACACTGCTTATGTGACCTTAATGATGCACAACAATGTTCAGCTAGAAGGACATATCAAAAGTATTGGTTTTGGTATCGCGAAGCAAGACGGCAGCACAGGTAATGATTTATTGCCAAACGTGAATCCAAACTTCCAATGGATACGCCTAGCTCAACGCATCCCTATCAAAGTGAAGTTAGACAAAATACCAGAAGACGTACAACTGCGTGTTGGTATGACTGCCTCGATCAAAATAATCAAAAATAGCTAGGTGATTCTTATGTTCACTGCATCGACTAAAGACGCGATTAAAGTCGCACTCTCTATCGTTATCGCAATCTGCCTAGCGTTGTGGTTTGGTTGGGAAAAACCGTATTGGGCTGCGATAGCCGTCGCAGTGATGGCATTGAACGAGAGCTTCGCCCATTCAATAAACAAAGGCCATAACCGGTTAATGGGAACCTTGTTAGGGACCGGTTATGCCTTTTTCCTCATTGCGATGTTTTCACAAGATCGATTTTTGTTTCTAACATTTCTTACCGTGTTCTTAGGCACTTGTATTTTCATGTCTAGTGACGAGAAATACGGCTACATCTTTTCAATAGGATTTACCGTGTGTTCGATTGTTGCTTGTCTGGGCGGGTTTGATAACCAAACCACCTTTCACTTTGCTGTACTTAGACTTCAAGAAACACTATTAGGTGTTGTTGTGTTCTCTATTGTGTATCGCATCGTGTGGCCTGTGAATACTGAACTCAACTTTGTACAACGTTTCGAAACCAGTAAACAAGCGTTGTTAGATGCGATGGAAAAAACAGACAACATCGACATTGCCGCACTTGAAAGCAACACCGCGAATATTGATAAGCTGTATCAACTTTTAGATCTGCCACTGACCGGAAGCTACCACCTTAAAGAGAACATCCAAACATGGCGCTTGCGTATCGATGAAATGGCACATATCCAAGATACATTACTCAAACAAAGTAACAGCGAATCAGACTTAGATATCCAATGGGCAGTTCTTACTCACAACTTGAAGACGTTCGATGTATTAACACCAGAACAATCTCTTGTTGAGGGTGAACTCAATGTCACAGGTGATCATAAAGACGTATCTTGGCATCATGCACATCGCACGTTTGTTGAACATTTGAATGAAGATGGGCGCAAAGTGCTGCAAGGCGTGTCGATGTTTATCACATCGCTGTTGATTTGGATTTATCTTCCAGTTCCAGGTGGTTTCATATTTCCTATGTTAGCCGGTGTATTCTCTTCTATGGTGCCGCCCATGCCACCAAGCGTTATTAAGGACGCTTTTTATGGTGTGTTGGGTACAGGGTCGGTGGTTCTGTTGCAATACATCTTTGTGATGCCATTAATGACAGAACTATGGGAGCTGGGACTATTCTACTTCCTTAACATTATGGTGATATGGAAAGTGTTCGCGACACCTAAGCTCATGGTACACCGAATATTGGGTATTAACTTATTAGTTGTTCTCACATCTGGTGCGCTCAACCTCACACCTGTTTATGGAATTGAAACGCCACTTTTGATGCTCGTAAACATTTTGATTATTCTGATGATAGCGAAGTTGTTTACTGATCTATTTAGAGTGAGGGTAACTGCTTAGAACTAAATGCGCTTAACAACTCACAACAAAACGGTCTGCCAAGTATTTTTACTTCACAGGCCGTTTTTTATCTATTGAAAATCATTATAAATCAATTGATTAACGCTAATTATTACTAAGTGAGGATAGCGTCCATCAAAAGCGATTAACGCGATCTGCCACCTCCTCTTAAAATCCTCTCATTGATTGACGCAATGCATTTTTAGTCGCGACATTCACACTAGCAATCCTAACGGATAAATACATAACAACTGAACACGACGTTCAGTATTACATCGACTGTTTGAGTCTCGAAGGTTTGAGGCCACTCAGCGTGGAAACCGTCATGAGTTTTTTTGAAATACGCACCAGCGCTTGTAAGACCCATACTCTTTCTGTGTTAGCGAGCGCCCTATTACTTACCACCCCCAATTTTGCGTCTGCGGCAGAAACCAACACTTACAGCGAAGTTATGGAAAAAGGTCGAGCACTATTTGACAAATATGGCATCAGTCATGATTTACCAAAGCTAGCAATCAGTTCGCTCGTACAGGGCGAACACCTAGTTGAACACGCACATCGAACCATACAAATTGGCGATGAGGTTCGTGACTCAAGCGTCTATCTGATAAAAAACACAGACAGCAAAGGCAACATCGACCTGCGCGTCAAATACAACCCGCAAGAGCTGGATGAAAACGAAAAACTGATCGATGAAATTGAAGAGTTTACGCGCACTGAGTATCGACTAAGAAATTATGCAGAAAGCTTCGATCCATCGTCAGTGAAAGTCAATGAAAAAGACAACGGCGACGTGACCATTAGCTTCAACTATTCGAAATACGGCTTACCACAAGACATCGCCTATTTCCGTTTCTTGAATGTTGATATTGAACTTGTAGGCGGCACACCAAAACGCATGGTAATCACCAACGACAAGCCATTTAATCTTGGTAAGTCAAAAGTCGATACCTATTACCAAGTGATTGATTTCCAAACGTTAGACTCTGGTAAAGTCGTTATTGAACGTAAGACAACTAACATCGAGGGTACGTCTAAAACGAAACCGATGACCATGAGCGCTGTAACTGAACCCGTCGCAATTTATGAAGACGACAACGGCGTTAATGTCCTGCATGAAGAGCGTCTAAAAGAAGTTTCAGATCCTCGTATGCAAGAAGCGAGTGTTAAGTTAGATCGAGTATTCCCTTTAATGGGTGACATGGTGCGTCGTCAAGGTATCGATTTGCCATTACCATTCGGTGTTTCAGTTGCTTATCGCAATCAAGACATGAACCTTCCTATGACCGATTACGTGATTGGCGGTGTGCGCTTGAATGACCTGTTCGACCCTGAAGATAGCGTTGCAACGGTTAAAGCAGAAAGTCTTTCAATACGTGGTGATGTGAATATTCTGCCGTTCTGGAATGTATTCGGATATGTAGGAAAGGTAAACGTTGACGCGAATGTTGATGCCTCTTACACCGGCGCTGCGGGAGAATATCTACAAGATAAACTCAATAACAAACTACCTGGTCTAGGTGACAAACTGTGCGAGGGCGTGTCAGCACTGTGTAACAGTGGGCGTTTAAATGTACCACTGCATCTCGAATATGACTTACGCGGTGCGGGTACAACACTATCTGTTGGTTACAAAGAGTTCTTTGCATCACTGACCGGCACCTATTCACAAACCCGTCTGAAAGGGATGGATGATTGGGGTGACGGCATTGTCACGATTCAGCCAATGTTGGGCTACCAATTAGTTGATTATCGCGCTCAATTCTTCGTTGGTGCTGAATACCAAGGTTTAGATTCACGTATGCAAGGTACTGTAAAGACAGACGATATTGAGTTTGATTACGACGTTGGTGTCGACATTAACCAGTGGGCATTTTTAACCGGAGTCAACAAACAGATTGGCAAGCATTACAACATGACCGTGTTGTACAACAAAGGTGAAACTCGTTCGGCTGTGACATTGAACCTTGGCTATCGCTTCTAGAACGTTTGATCTTCTAGACCTAATAAGCTCTTAGCTCATTGAACTCTGATATCGGTGTAAATCTCACGTTTACTTGCGCCGACATCATACCAACGACATTGCGCCCCCTTGTTTTCAACAGAGAGCAAGTGAAATAAACAACCACGTCAAACGCACCAATGATGGAGCGAATCACCTGATGGAAGGACAGGTTTGACGGTATCGATGCGCTGTTCGTTACTTTACCAAATTTTATTGTGGACACCTTTTTTATGACTATTGCATATCGTTCTCTCATCGCGCTCGCTATTGCGGCCGCTCTTGCTGGTTGTGACACAGACGTTGAACCAACGGTTCCAATGCCAGACAAACCTGAACCTCTCGTACCTGCCCCTGCTGAAACGTTTACTACTCAAATCGGCGACGCGATGATCACAGCGTCTAAAGAAGAGCTGGTGATTACGTCTAATACCGAAGACGACAAACTGGCTTCTGTTGAGTCTTTTAAAGGCATTAAATTTGCCGACGCAGATCGTTTTGAGCATAGTAATCCTGTCGACTTAACTGAGCTGATGAATTCAGAAGGCATTGTTGAAGCAACGTCGTTTGGTGATGCATGTCCTCAATTGAAGACCGTTTCACAGACACAATCTGAAGACTGTTTGAACCTGAACATTTGGCGCCCAGTAGGCGTAGATGCTGATGCAGACCTACCGGTTTATGTATTCATTCACGGTGGTGATTTCGAATACGGTTCTGGTGCAGAGCCGCTCATCCAAGGTGATACCGTGGTTGCTCAAGGAAGCGACGATGGTAAGCCTTTCATCTACGTAAGCTTCAACTACCGTCTTGGTCAGTTAGGTACTCAATGGATTAAAGGCGAGAACGAAGATGGAAACTATGGCCTAGGTGACCAAAAGCGTGCCTTGGAGTGGGTACACAATAATATCGCTGACTTCGGTGGTAACGCTCAAAACGTAACCGTTATGGGTCAAGGCTCTGGTGCTATGTCTATTGGTTTCTTACAGCAAGATCATGATATCGCAGGTCAATATTTCCAACGTGCAATCATGCAAAGCAACCCTTATGGGTTTGAGTATCCAAGCTATGAAGTTGCAAAAGATCGCAGTAAGGGTTTTACAGCAGACACTTCGCTTGACAAGATCATGGCGTCGCAAGAAACAGCTTTAAATGGTATTGAACAGCTAAAAAATTGGTTACTTAGTTCTCTGTCACTCTCGGTTTCAGCACCTATATTTGGCGACGTTGATCTTGGACCAAAATCTGATAACACACCAATGTCTAACTTAATGCCATTTGCACCATATTTGGCATGTACGGAACTAAAAATAGAATCCAACAACGAAGAACATTGTATAAACACTATTAACTCTCCTTTAAATGAGAAACTAACTGTTCAAACTGTCCTAGGTACGAATGCAAATGAAGCTAATAGCTTTGGGATGTTGTTTAGCGTAACGTTTTTAATCCCAAAACTTATCAACATTATAACTAATGAAGATCCCGAACTTGTCGAAAGTTCAGAGCCAAAAACAGTTGCTTTGAACATACTTCAGTGGCTTGAAAATGAAGAAAATAAAAAGAAATTTGAACAAAAACTAAATGCCCTAAATGTACAGGATTTTACTAAAAACTCTGAAATCCCTTTGACAGCGTATAGTTCAGTTTCTCAGTTGTTTTGGGGTCTTGATACATACGTAGATATTAATCTTAGGGCTGTAAGCTGTATAACTGAAACTGACACTCTGGAGTTAATCAAATGTGTTTTGGGATATACAGATATCGAACTTACAGGTCATGAAGAAGCCGCAACAGTACTCAGCCTAACTGATTTCTACCCTAACTCAGAATCTAGCTTAGGTGGTGCTCTTGACAACATGAAGCAATTTAAAACCCTGCTAAATGACACCTTGTTCAATGGCCCAGCTCGTTATATGGCAGCAAACAGCGAAGTAGAAGCAACGCTATACCACTTTGAGCACAAACCAAGCTTTAACATGTGGAACTATAAAACAGGTCTAAATGAAGAAACGGGCGAATACGACCAACTGTCAATCATTGATCTATTCAAAACGATTGGTTGCATCAGCGGTGCATGTAACGGTTCAGAACTGCCATTTATGTTCAACAAAGCTGTACGTTTTGATGGAAGCGAAGTAAATCCATCAAGCAAAGATAAAGCCCTTATGAACGAAATGTCGCGTCTTTGGTTTAGCGATGAATTGTTCCAGAGCTACCAGTACAGCGATGCTACCGACAATGTGCTTGTCATTGATGGTGCAGGATTCAGCGACAACAGCACTACCTTCGACTGGGACTATGTCACAAACCCAGGTGTTGATCCTAAGCTTCGTGAAGGTCGCTTAACGGGTCTAGCAGAGCAAGGTCTTATGCCTTGGGACTGGTATCTAAACTAAACATATTCAACACCCTTCCTACTTTAACGGCCAGCTCGCTGGCCGTTTCTATATCCAAATTTTATGTTTAAACGCAGGTTAGTTATGACACTTAGCAAACTAAAAACAGCATGCACAATAATGTTGATTGCTTTGGTCACAGGATGTGCCCAACCTTACCCCGATGTTGAACCTGACTTCGAAGCTAACTGGCAAAACACAGAACATCAAGCCGAAGTCTATTTGATCCCGAGTGCGCCTGAAGCCTTTGCGCGCCGCATTGATCTGGTTCGCCAAGCAAAACACTCGATTGATATGACTTACTTCTCTTGGGAAAACGACACTCTGGGTCTGATGCTGTTAAACGAGCTGAAACACGCCGCTGACCGCGATGTGGCCGTGCGCCTCACACTGGATGACTTGTTGGTATTCAATGACAAATGGCTTGCGGAGTTGGACTCACACGCCAATATTGAGATTCGACTGTTCAACCCTTTTGAGTCACGTAAAGCTGGCTGGATTGGTCGTGCGCTCAACTTCTCTACTCATCAAAAACAGTTAGATAATCGACTGCATGAGAAATACTTTAACGTTGATCACCAATCGATGATCCTCGGTGGGCGCAACATCGGTGATGACTACTTTGGCTACAGCGAAAGTGCCAACTTCTTTGATATGGATGTGCTGTTTAAAGGCGACGTGATTGCTGCTTTCGACCGAAACTACCAAGCGTTGTGGAACAGTGAGCATGTAGTGCCAATTCAAGAACGCATTAAAATCAAAGAGAAAGAGCAATACCAAGCGTTCACCAAAGCGTTGAACAAAGGTGAAAAGAATCAAGCATTGATCACGTCTGAAGTCGAAAGGCAGATAAAGAGCTTAAACCAACCGAAGTTCATTTCAGCCTCTGTCACGCCGGTATTTGACTCACTGGAGAAACTCAATGACAACAAGCCCTACTTTCGCCAACGTATTGAACACTTGATGAAGCAAAAAGTACCGACACCTTCTAAGGTTATTATTTCTACGCCTTATATGGTGCCAAGCGATAACAAGTTTGTATTCGTCGATGCACTTAGAGAGAGCGAAGCCGAAGTCACCTTACTGACGAATTCATCGGCTTCTAATGATTCGGGCTTTGTGCCTGCGTATTACGAAAAACACCGTGAGACTCTACTCGACAAGGGCGTAAGTATCTATGAGTACAAAAGCCAAGCGATCAATGATGATCACTACTTTCATGTTGATACCTACTACCACAACAAGACAGTAATTTTAGATGAGCGTGTCACCTATATTGGCTCTTCTAACTTCGATCCAAGATCAGACTTTCTCAACGTTGAGTTTGGGGTGTTGGTTGACAGTGAAGAGTTTGCGAAGCAAGTGACACACTACTTAACACGTCAGAAAGAGGAGTTGTTCTGGGCTGTGTCGCGAGAACAATCAGGTGACACCATCTGGGCTTCAGAGGAACAAATCCATACTAAGAACCCGAACTACAGTTCATGGAACAAGGTACCTGATTGGTTATTTCGAAAAATGAATGGCGAGTTCGAGCTTTAAGTGTTCAGCTTCGAATCTTAATTTTTAATTTTCTCCAGTCCAAATGTAAAAAAGCCGCGTAATTCGCGGCTTTCTCATGTTTCAAATACACGTATCTGAGCTTATAGACGGTAGGTCATCGCTCTTTGGGCTACGTAGTTCACCATATCAAGCGTTGTGAAGATCGAATTAACATCATTAATGTTGTAATCCACATGTCCACGCTCAGCTACCGCTTCCATAGGATCAATAAAAGTGACTGTTGGAAATGCCGTTTCAAGTTGCTTTCTAACCAAAGGAAGTTCCGTGCATCCCAAAATAACCGTATCAACGCCCTTCTCTACGATGGATTGAATCGCTACAGCAAGCAGTGCGGCATTACGCTCAAACTCGCCCGCTTTGATCCCGTTGGTTTCTCGGATTGCTTGTCCACACTCTGTCATCTCACCGGTTACTTCACCATAGATAGCACTATGCACGTTATGCTCTTGCTCAAAGGAATCTGGCTTAACGAACACCAGATTCGCGTCCGTTAGGTAACGATCATAGATTCCCGAATTGTATGTGCCGTTGGTACATAAAATACCAACAACAGATTCAGAGTTCTGCTCTTTGATTTGATCAACGGTGGTTTGAAGCATGTCGACGATATAAACGTTGGTGTGCTTTTGAACCTCAGGTCTAAAGTAATGAGCGGTGTTACAGGTCATTACGCCAAACTGAACATTGGCATGTTCTAAAATGCACGCTGACTCAATCAGTTCAGGCACAGGATCGGTACCGCCTTCGTTAATCACTTTATATCGATCGGGGATATCTGAGTTTTTCACCACTATCATGGCCATGTGGTCTTAGTCTTTAAGTGCGCCGTGTTCAATTTCTTTCTTGGCGACGATATCTTGGAACAGAGCATCTGCTTCAGGGCCCATATTACCAAATACACCGAATCGTAGCTTTTTCATTGTTTTTACCTTTGTGTTTGTTAAAGCACAAAGGTTTTTACGCTCTTTCGATTTACTTGAATCCTATTAGATGGTTCGCATCCTCGCGAGTGCATAAACAGCGTACAAAAATCAGAATTGAGTACCAAAGGAAAAATGAATACGAAATTCGTCGCCTTCAGGCGCATCTAAGCCGTAAGCAAAATCGAGCTTAACTGGCATTAACTGTGAGTTCCAAATCAAACTCACGCCCGTCCCACGCTTCCAATCCGCTTGTTGATCAAATGCATCACCCACATCAAGAAATGCGCCCAACCAAATTGAACGATAGACTTGATGCTGATATTCGAGCCCAGCAGTTAACATATAACGTGCCCCCGTTAGTTCACCATTCTCGTCTCTAGGGGAGATAGATTCGTAACCATAACCTCGCAGGTTTCCATCGCCACCAGCAAAATACCGCAGTGACGACGGCACATCAGATAATGATTTGGCAATGTTGATGCCTACGTTGGAGCGGAAATGGAGCTTCTGCCTGTCACTAATATCCCATGAAAGGACACTGTTTCCTTCCAACCGCAACAGCCTTGAGTCAGAGAACAGACTAGGGTCAGAATACTCGACAGAATAGATGTGTCGATGATTGAGCTCCAACTGATCATTTTTACGATCAACCTGAGAAAAACTGATGCCAGGTAACAGTAATTGCGATTGCTCTTCCTCAGACGCCTGACGGTACTGTTCGTGCAAGTATTTGACATAAATGGTGCTTTGCCAATCACTGTCTAATTGCCAGTAACGTTCGAACTTAAGATCGTTTGTAAAGCTATTGGTGTCTCGATGATCAATTCGTTTCGATTCAAACTGAATACCAAAGTAATCCGTTGTGACTTTCTCTGTGGGGATTTTGTACCCCAACTGAAGTGATTGCTCCTGTTCAGACAAATATGTCTGTGTTTCAAAGCTGTGGCCTCTCCGGTTATACCAAGGCTTTGACCAACTGAGAGAGGCGCGTAAACCGAGATCTGTAGAATAGCCGCCACCGACCTGCACGATATTTCGAGAACTTGGCTCGGCAATGATTTCAATTGGAACTTCTAGGTTGTCATCAAGTTTGTCAAAGTCACCATGTACGATGACACTTCGAAACCATTGAGTGTCTGACAAATCAGATTGCAGTTCACCTAACTTGATGGTGTCAAAGTCATCACCTTTTTTAAAGGTGGGTATTTTCTCGATACGAGTAGGGTCAACCCCATCATCAGGAATACTTATAGAACCGAACTTGTAGCGTGGACCACTTGCAAAATACAAGTGTATATTCGCGATGTTCTCGCTAGGAATAACTTCAATCTTTGACTCGATAAACCTGCCGTCAAAATAACCTTTCCGCTTTGCTAAAGAGAAAATCGCACGCTTAGTTTGGTCATATTCTTGGTGAGACAAAGTTAAACCTGAGCCTAACTTGCTTTGATTGAGTATATTGATGAACTCCGCATCTAGGCTAGCTTCACCTGTTATTTTTACTATCGATTCTGCGATGCGCATGACAGGACCAGAATCGATGTTAATGATCACGTTATCAGAATCATTGAGGTCGATATCGAGCTGTGGGTGATAATAACCATAAGGGTTGAGTGCATCTTGAATACGTTTAGATAGCTTCGTTTTCGATATCTGTGATGCAGGAACATCGGCTAAAGGTTCTAAATATAATTCTACATTTTCGGTGAGAGTTTTATTAACCCCTTTAACCTCAAATTCAGCAGCACTAGAAGAGTGTTGGGTAAACAGGAAAAATGAAGTGGCCAGCACTAATTGTTTAATCGAGGTCTTCACGCGGTTACCCAATTGCTCAAAACCCGAACAGGTTATGAGCAAAGCGTTAAATCGCCGAATCTCTTATGGAGGACGCTATCCTTCGAACGGCTTATCGGGTTGTTTAACACTGCAACAGTCGTTTATTAACGACTCAAATCCCAGCCCTACAGACACAAAAAAGGCGCAATTAAGCACCTTTTGAATGTCTATTACTTATTGATTTATATGGCTTGCTGATTTATATGGCTTGCTGACTCAAGATCAGTTGTTGTTCAGCCACACATCTTGGTTTTTTGGAGCTTTCTTCTTCTTTTTCTTCTTGCCAGTACCGGCCGGTGGCGCAACAGGTTTTAGTGCTGCGATCAGTTCAGCTGTCGCTTCTTCATCCACTTCAAAGCCTTCAATTTGCTCACGCTCAAGACGAATCTTGTTCTTCTTCTCGATGATTTTGAAGTGGTGGTAATCTTCGTGATCGATCAGAGATAACGCAAGACCAACTTCACCTGCACGACCACTTCGGCCGATACGGTGCATGTAGTCTGACGGGCTACGCGGTAAGTCAAAGTTGATTACCACTGGAAGCTTCTCAATATCCAGACCACGTGCCGCGATGTCTGTCGCGATCAGAACGTCAATCTCGCCAGATTTGAAATCTTCTAGGATACGAGTACGTGAACCTTGCCCTTTATCGCCGTGGAATACTTCTGCGATGATACCGCGCTTGTAAAGCTTGTCTGCTAGGTGCTCACAGCTGTTCTTCGCATTAACGAAGATCAGAGCTTGGCGCCATTCATGTTGTTGAATTAGGTGTGCGAGTAACGCTGTCTTGCGACCTTTTTCTACTTCGAATACACGTTGAACCAGTGTGCTCGTATTGGCACTTTGAAGTTGAACTTCAATTGGATCGCTTAGAAGTTCGTGAGTCAGCGTTTTAACTTGCTCTGGGAAAGTTGCAGAGAACAACAAGGTTTGTTTTTTGCTCGGCAAGAGCTTCAAGATTGCATCAAGTTCTTCGGTAAAACCTAGGCTTAGCATTCGGTCAGCTTCATCAAGCACTAACGTTTTCACTTTGTCTAACTTGATAGCGTTGCTTGAAATAAGGTCAAGCAGACGACCCGGTGTTGCCACCAAGATATCAGTGCCGCCACGTAGCGCCTGCATCTGAGTGTTTACCGATACACCACCAAACACACAAACCGTTTTAATCGCGCCATTGAAATGCACAGCGTAAGATTTAACGCTGTCAGCCACTTGCTTAGCAAGTTCACGAGTAGGAACCAAGATAAGGCCAGAAACAAAGTTACCTTTGCCTGAACGACGGTCCAGAGGGGCATCTTCATGAATCTTTTGTAACAGTGGAAGTGCAAATGCTGCGGTTTTACCTGAACCGGTATTTGCGCCTGCAATTAAATCGCGTCCTGCTAACACACTTGGAATAACTTGCGCTTGGATAGGCGTTGGCTGTTGGTATTCAAGCTCAGATAAACGAGCCATCAAAGGAGAGATTAAGCCAAGATCAGAGAAGTTGGTTGGTGTAGTGGTGTTAGTCATTAATTGCAGGAACTCAAAGCTAAAATAATAGCGCGCTATATTAACGTATTTCAGCAGTATTACGTAACTAAATCGCCCTTTCGCTTCTATTTCACTGATTAATATCCGTCAGACGCGAAGTTATCGATGTGAGAACCTCGATACTCGCCGTACCAACTTCGTCTAAGAGTATTCCAGCTACACAATTGTCGTGGGTTGCAGTTAGTTCAGCCAACCTGCTACCGTTTGTTCCGGTGCATACGAATTCGGCTCGGTTAACCAAACAGCGACTGCGTCTGGTGTAGCGACAAGTGGCTCAAAATTGATATTAAATTGCCATTCAGACTCACCACGCTGATAACCATCGTAAACCACAACAAAATCATGTTCGAGTTTCTTACCCCTGTTCTCGCCCGCCTTAACGCTGGTGACTTCGTTCATCGCCAGCAAAGCTATATGAGCAACATAATCCCCTTTGCCTTCGTAACTTACGCTGAACGTATCGCCTTTATGGTTGACCGTTAGCTTAGGGTTATTTTGTTGTTTAAGAGAAGGTAACGTTCTGTCTAACCAGTTAAAGTAACCGCGCCACTCTTTTCCATCGACAACAAAGCCGGGTGTGTAAACCCCACTTGTTACTCCATAAGCTTTGTACAAGCGTTGCTTCTGACTAAACGCCTTACTCGCGAACTTGTCGCCCCAACCTAAGTAATCCCAATAATCGACGTGATAGGCAAGCGGAATAACTTGTGTCCAAAGTTTTGGATGGTCTTCAAAAGTACTGAGGTACTGATCAGCAGGTGGACAACTTGAACAACCTTCAGAGGTGAAGAGCTCGATAACCTGTGCGGGCTGGCCTTCATTACTCCAGGTTTGTGCAAGCGACACTGAGGAATAGAAGCCGATCGGTAAGGCAAATAAACAAAGTTTAATCAATGATGAATTGCGTTTGGCGTGTGACATACCGAGATCCTTGTACAAAGCGAATTGAATGACGCTCAAATACAGACCGTTATGCCTAGGTTTTTCTTTCAGGTGCTTAGTTTACGAAGAGATTGAGTTTATTTCAGATACAAAAACGCCAGCTTTAGAGGCTGGCGTTTTCTTAAAATTCTATATTTACATGTTAACGCTGAGATTAACGGTTAATACCGATATCGCGTTGCATGTGACCAGATAGGTCGCTTGCGTAGTAACTACGTGGAGAGTTGTCTACGAAAAGAATATCGAAAATGTGTGCAATCAATCCTTTGAAGTTAACCGAGTAGGTTTTCTTATCCATAGAGTTAGGAACAGCGATAGTATTCATTTGTACTGCTTGAGCCATGATTGCCTCTCTATAAATTTATTAATGTGTTTCGTTCTGATGACAAGAATAATAGGTGATCTTTTGCAGGTTAAAAAATGACTAAAATTAGATTTTGGGATTAGTTTTTCTAATAAAACAAACCATTAACAATGCCACAAAATAGATATGCAGATTATGTGAGTACAAATTCAATATAGTGTTTAAATCATGCATTTAGTACAAATACCCCGCAAACAACAGTGGCCAATGTCACAGAAAATTTACATAAATAAATTTTCCACTTCATCAGCCACGTGTTCATTATCGACTTTTCGATAAGTTATATTTGTTTTTAATTTACTTGTTCAATGCCTGGCTTCTTCGCATAAACCGACGCTATAACCGCAATCGTCATCGTAGAAACCAATACCGCCAATGACCAGTAAGTTGGGATAGCCCACTCGCTATCAACCAGAAGCATTTTCACACCAATGAACACCATGATGAATGAAAGCGCGGGTTTCAAATAGATGAACTTGTCCATCATACCTTGCAGTACAAAATACAACGAGCGAAGACCAAGTAACGCAAACACGTTAGCCGCAAGTACCAAGAACGGTTCTTGTGTTACCGCAAAGATCGCAGGGATAGAGTCTAATGCAAACATCACGTCCATGACTGCGATCGCACCGATGACCAACATCATTGGAGTGAATGCCCATTTAGCACCCTGTTTAACCATTAATGCAGGGCCATGGAAGTCCTCTGTTACCGGCATCACTTTACGAAGTAGCTTTTCAGGCAGAGTATTCACACTCTCCTCTTCGCCCTTGTCTAATGCCAGCTTAATACCTGTACCAATCAAGAACGCAGCGAACACGTAAAGCACCCAGTGATATTCCGCCAATAGCTGTGCGCCTAGTGCGATCATAATTGCACGAAGCACCAATGCACCAATTACGCCCCAAAGAAGCGCACGAGGTCTTAGATGCTCAGGAACTTGGTATTGAGCAAAGATCATCGCAAAAACAAACAAGTTGTCTACGCTAAGGGATTTTTCTAACAAGTAACCCGTAATGAATGACACGGTTGCTTTTTGCGCTGTGTAGTCACTGTTCGGCGCATAAATGTCCCAAAATAGGTAAATCGAGCCAGCAAACAAAAACGCAAGTACAAACCAGAAAACACTCCAGATTGCCGCTTTCTTGATAGTAACGTTACCGCCACGAGTCTGATAGATATCAATAGAGACGAGAATAACCGTTAGCAGGAAAAAGCCCGCATAAGTCGTCATGATTGGCGATGAAAAAAAGGATTCACTATTGGTAGATAATAGAGATTGAGTTGAGTTCATTATTCCTCCGGGCGGAAGAACTGTACAAAGACCTTCCGCAAACAAAGCATATCAAGCTCCATTACGGATCTTGACTGTGATTGCGTTGGTCTCGTTGAAGTGAAATATGGGATTTCACTTTTACATACCGGATAGACTCTTGGCCTAACGAGATGACGATATGTAAACTTGCGCTAACTACTCCCCAAACGCGTGGATAATAATCCTCTGGTTGTGTTTCGTCTATATAAATTTGCACGGAAAAAGCAAAAAAGGAGCAAACGCTCCTTTCTGATTGATGCCACTTTGTCAAATAAACACGCGAATTGATTCTAAGAATAAATTCGCAAGTCAAACACACTATTGCACTGCGTAATGAAGTTGCAAAAAGAGCAATTTACAGCCCTGCGGCAGGTATTAAATACACTAACGCTGACCAAACTGATACCCAACCGACAACCGCTACCGCATCTAACCAATCTTTCTTATCCATGCATATCTCCACAAGAAGGCGACCTGCAGAGATAAAGCATAAACAATGCCAATTTTATAAATAACCCAAAGTAATAGTGTTAAATATCAGTATCAGCTTTAGTTATCTAAAACACTCCATACAATTCAACGGTTCATTGAGTTGAAGCGACTCTGGGTGGTCTTGCAGAAACTCGATGAAGCAGTCTGCCATAGAGTCAGTGGTGACCGTGCCATCACCGATCATATCCAACACAGCGTTATAGCCCTCTTTGCCTTTCATTGTATAGGCTGACGACGCGCCCCGGTAAATACGGTTGCGAGAAACAGCTTGCCAACCTGAATCATCAGAGTGAATTTCTAGATGGTGAATCCTGTGTCCTATAGGCGCTTCTTTGTGGTAACAAAACCTCAAATTATGTGTATAAGGAAAGCTACCTGAACCTGTGCCCACGACACCATTATCAATCGCGTTATTGATTGCACCTTCAAGCATGCCAGCGATCGTTTCACCTTTGACTTCATACACACCAATAGGTACGGCAAACGGTAGTAGTTTTCCGGCAATATCGGCAACAGAGACATCGCCGCTGTTCAGTGAATTTCTTACACCACCGGCGTTGTGAATGGCAAAGTCAACCTGATGCCCTTTCTTGTTCATTAGATGGTGAAATGATTGAGCAACCAAGGGGGCTAGTTGACTCGGGCCTTTAGCATCTGGAATACGTACATGGCGAAGTTTAGTGTCTGCATGAGCAATCACTTGTTGCTGAAGCTTTCGAACTCGCGGCTGGTATTTATCCGTCAGAATGCTCTGCAGCTCAGGATCTTTCTTACACACTGCAATATTAGGGTGATTGTTTAAAAACTCACACGCCATATCGTGGGCATCGTCTTGCCCTACTTCACTCAGTTTCGCGTCTATAAAGAGTCGACGGCCTAATAACAGTTCGTTTTTACCATTGAAGTGCGTCACTTTGCCTTGAGAATCGAACTCGATTTCGCAGTGTCCTAAGCACATGGCGTGGAAACCCGCTTGCACAACATAGGTATCGCCAATTTTCACACCGTATTCATCATCTTTAACTAAGCCGATATCAGAGAAATCACCTTGTAAGCGATGACTATGACCGCCAACGATGACACCAATACCTGTTACGTTGGCTGCTAACTCTAAATCAGCTTCGTAACCAAGATGGCTAAGTAACACAATCTTGTTGATACCTGCTTGATGGATTTGCTCAATGGTCGCTTTTGCTGTTTCCAAAGCATTTTCAAACGGTGTATCGATATCTGGGTTAGCGATGCCTGCCATCTTGTCGATGCTTAAGCCGAATATTGCGACCTTCTCGCCATCAAACTCTTTCGTTATAAAAGAAGCACTTCGTGTTTCAGGCCGATAAGGCTTAACAATGTCGTTGTCCGCTAGCGTATGAGTTTTATTGATATCCTCATTCGATAGATTCCAGTTACCGGCCAACAGCGGGAATTTGATTCTTTTCGCGAAAATCGCAACGGGCTCATTACCCATGTCTAACTCGTGATTACCGAGCGTCATGGCATCTATATTAAGGGCATTCAACAAATCGGCATTGGCTTTTCCCTTGAATAAGGAAAAGTACAACGTGCCCTGGAAGCAGTCACCAGCGTGCAAGAACAAGGTTCCAACCTTCTGACGCTGGGCATCTTGTTCTATTTGTTTGAAGCGTGTTGAAATTCGAGCAAAGCCACCAGCACTGACATAAGGTTCAATGATGTGGTTGTTCATTTTAAGTGATAGCTGTAACGAGGTTGGTTCAAAGTATGAGTGGGTGTCGTTGATGTGTGCCAACACTATTTTTGTCGGCTTATTCTTTTTAGTCATATTTTCTTCTCTCTTTGTCCCTTCATACTAGGTCGAGAATCATGACAGAATCGTGAATTTTATGAAACTGCACTGCAAAAAAATACTCGAGATAGATCAAAAATCTCATTTTGCACCGTATTAATAAACAACGGGTTTTGTGACAGGTAAGCATACCGGATTTGGATTTTTCGATTATGATTAAAGATATCTGTTAGCTTTCAAATAATTAGCAGAGCCTTCCGTTAGGAGTAAGCCTATGCAACTAGAAAGAATCGAGATTTCTGGCTTTCGAGGTATCAAGCGCATGTCACTCGCGTTTGACGAGCTAACCACGCTTATTGGTGAAAATACTTGGGGTAAGTCTTCATTATTGGATGCCCTTTCCGTCATTCTGCCCTCAGACGGTGTGCCATATCACTTTGAAATGACCGATTTTCATGTCGATTACTCTGTTTCACACCCGCAGTCTCAACATCTTCAAATTGTTCTCGCTTTAAAAGCTAACGATAAGAGCGAACTTAACGCAGGTCGTTATCGCAAACTCAAACCTATTTGGGTTCAAGATGAATTTGGCGTATTTCGCATCTACTATCGCATCAGCGCGACGTTAGAACAGTATGAGACAACAACACACTATGCATTTCTTGGTTTGGACGGTAATCCGCTCAAGCTTCATCATTCAGAAAAGCTTGCTCAAGAATTAATGACCTTACATCCCGTTATCCGTTTGCGTGATGCAAGGCACTTTGATCGTCCTTTCAACGGCAAGTCCCTTAACCACAATGCTCACCTGCCGACTAATGTTCACGCAACTAATGCAAATTCAAACGGGAACGGGAACGGGAACGGGAACCATCACACGAGCAATGGCACAACAAATGGAAACGGCGCCAATAACGGTAATGGTCGACAAGCAAGAATAGAAAAACGAATAGACAACACCTGCCGCCGTCTTATGGCGATACCCGGACATGTTAATAAAGGTGAAATGCGCAGTAGCCTAGAGTCGATGCAAAGTTTGATTGAGCACTATTTTTCTTTCAAAAGTACTTCTCGTCGTAACCCTAGAAAACAGCGAGACGGATTGCTTTATTCTGCGGGTACCAATGATCAGAGTATTCATCAACTCGTCGAAGAGACCAAGAACAAACAAACTCGCTTATTATTCATGGGGTTACTTAACGCTTATCTACAAGCTAAAGGGCCAAACGACTTAAGGCGATGTGCGCGCCCTCTGTTGATCCTTGAAGATCCAGAAGGTCGATTGCACCCAACACACTTGGCAAGGGCTTGGAGCTTGATGCAGAAATTGCCCATGCAGAAAATCCTGACCACCAACAGTGGCGACCTACTTGCGGCGGTCCCACTTCAATCGATTCGTCGCTTGGTTCGTCAGTCAGACAAAACCATCGCCAATCAACTCAACATGAACCATTTCAGTAAGGATGAACTTCGACGAATTGGTTTTCATATCCGCTTCCACCGCTCTGGGGCACTATTTGCTCGCTGTTGGCTATTAGTAGAAGGTGAAACCGAGGTTTGGTTGTTCAATGAACTTGCCAACCAATGTGGCTATAACCTAGCAGCAGAAGGTGTGCAGATTATTGAGTTCGCCCAATCAGGACTTAAGGCACTGATTAAGGTCGCGCAAGAGTTTGGCATCGATTGGCATGTGGTAACTGACGGCGATGCGGCGGGTAAAAAATACGCAGCAACGGTGCTATCGAAGCTTGGTAATGATCAGGAAAGACATCGACTCACGGAACTGCCAGATAAAGATATCGAGCATTACCTATATATGAATGGATTTGAGAGCTTTTTCCGTGACATGGTTAAGATTCCATACGATCACCCTATCCCTCCAAAGAAAGTGGTTGCCAAGGTATTGAAGAAACATGCAAAACCCGACCTTGCACTCGCCATTGTTTCTCATTGCGAGAATCAAGGACAAGAATGCATTCCGCTTTTATTAAGGTGGACATTAAAACGCGTGATCACCATGGCGAATGGAAATACCTAAACATAATTTGTTTTATAGATGCTATCAGTTGCTCTACTGATGAAATATTTAGCTAGTCGCCTCAACCAAAAAAGGCACACCAAACGGTGTGCCTGTATAAATCGATATACAAATTAATTGGGGGTTATCTTGCAAGAGTTCACAGTGACTAACTAAGGTTAGGTTAACGAATTAAGCCTTTGCCTGTTTAGCGTGTTGTTCAACAACTTCCGAAGATTGAGTCGATTTCTCGTGAAGCCATAGCCCCGTTGCTTTCATCAAGTATCCAAATACACCACCAAGCAGTAAAGATGGCACTACAAGTTGCCAATCACCACCTGCAGCAAACGTCGCACAGCAACCAATGAAGGTGCCTGGGATATAACCTAGCCACGCTTGTTTCGCTTGAATACACATAAAGAATGCCACAATAGCAGTAATCATGTAGCCTAAAATCTCTAACCCTGCGAAGGTTGAGCTTTCGATAATCACCATTGCCCAGAATACGCCAGTCATGTTGGTCAATAAGCTACCTGCTAGTCCTTTAACGCCGCCTGTTGGCGAAGCAAAGTAACTGGTGCAACCTAAGAAACCTGCCCATGACAATAAGCCGAAAGAGATAGCAATCCATCCCCATAGACCTGACAAAATACCTGTTGTTAATGAAATCGCGACTAATGTACTCATACTATTTCTAAAGCCTAATTACGTAATTGAACGCAACCGGATTTAGCCTCACTTAAAATCAAGTAAGCATACTATGGGAAGATAGCCCTTATTTAGCCGATCACGATCACGTTAATAATGTATGCAGATGTGTATTTATCACTAGATAGAGACCGAAATCGCTTATTCAACATATTTGGTTATCAGTATTTTATCAATTTATCGTTACAGAAACGATGGCTTGCCTTTCATCATGCGCTTACCTTCTCGCTTAATACACTCAGCAAGTGGGTTCTCAGACATATCTGCACGCCAAATAAAGGACAAGGTTCTTTCCATTTCAAGCTCAGGGACATTTAATGTGACCAGTTGACCAGACTCAACAAACTGTTCGACATCGAGATAAGGTAAACACGTTAAATATGGGCCGTTTGCAACCAAACTTCTTAAAACAGGAACGTGTTCATACTCTCGCCAAACATCAAGATCACCAATTAAATGGTGAATAGAGCTATCAAAAACTTTGCGAGTACCCGAACCATGTTCACGTAATACCCATTTTGCTTGTTCTAATTGCGCCAAGCTTACTCGTTCACGCTTCGCAAACGGGTGATGAGCCGATGCAACCACCGTTAAATGGTCCGTACACCACACTTCTTGGTGAACTCGGTTGTCATCACAACGACCTTCGATAACACCCAAGTCATATTGATAATCTAATACGCCATCAATAACCGCATCGGTACTTTGTACGCCGAGCGAGATTCGCATCTCAGGAAAGTCGTTATCAATAATACTGATGAGGTCAGGAACTAGGTGTTCCGCTGGTGTTTGGCTTGCACCGAGTTTGAGCTCTCCACTTAGTAAATGCTGCTCATAAAAACCCATCTCAATTTGCTGCGCATCTTGCAGTAAACGCTTCGCTTTAGGCCTTAGCCACATTCCCCAATGAGTAAGAGCCATTTGCTTGCCCTGCCTTTCAAACAAAGGCCTGCCGAGCATTTTTTCCAACTGTGCAAGAGACATACTTGTCGCCGACTGAGTCAACGCCAATTTGTCTGCTGCCTGACTAACGCTCCCGGAGTCTGCTACTGCATCAAATACCGCGAGTTGCTTTAATGAATAACGCAAAATTCATCCTTAATGCTTTTAATTATTTGTGTCCTGATGCTCGTTTTTTATAAAGCCAATGAGCAATCAATTTCATTCTACGCGTAACCAAATCTATATCAATAAATTTGATGTGGTTTCTAAAAATTATCAATTTTACCTCTACCCCTCAACGCCCTAATCTGGAATGGCAGGACACAACGAGCCCTGCAAAACATTACTGATTAACCATTACGGATTAACCAGGTCATTAACACTAGGAATTACACATGACGGATTGTTCAAGGGGGGGATATGGCAACCAGCACTTCTGAAAATCATCAACTGTTCTCACCAACAGAAATGATGGCGGAAGCAGAGAAGTTTGCATTAAGTAAAGCAAATAAAACCAGCAGCATGACATTGAGTTTGGCAATCATGGCTGGCGCATTCATCGGGCTTGCTTTTTTATTCTACATCACGGTAACCACGGGCAGCGCTGATGCTGGATGGGGACTGAGTCGCTTAGCCGGCGGTCTTGCCTTCAGTATGGGTTTGATCTTGATTGTGATTTGCGGTGGTGAGCTATTTACCAGCTCAGTGTTATCAAGCATCTCATGGGCTAACAAGCAAATCACCTTCACGAAGATGCTGTCTATCTGGGGCAAGGTGTATGTCGGCAACTTTATCGGTGCCATGTTCCTATTGGCTTTGGTAAGCGCAGCAGGCTTGTATCAACTGGATGGCGGGCAATGGGGCTTAAACGCTTTAAACATTGCTCAACACAAGCTACACCACACCCCAGTTCAAGCGTTTGCTTTGGGTGTGCTTTGTAACTTGTTGGTGTGTTTAGCGATTTGGTTAACGTTCAGCTCTGCTAACGCAATGACCAAAGCAATGATGACCGTGTTACCCGTTGCAATGTTCGTAAGCTCAGGCTTTGAACACTGTGTGGCGAATATGTTCATGGTTCCGCTAGGCATCACGATTCAAGCATTCGCACCAGAAAGCTTCTGGATGCAAATCGGCGCAACACCAGCCCAGTATGCAGACCTAAACGTCATGCAATTTGTCACCGCAAACTTAATACCAGTGACAATCGGCAACATCGTAGGTGGTTCAGTATTGGTCGGCTTAGCGAACTGGAGCATCTACCGTCGCCCACAACTTAAAGCAGCAAAAATTACCGCTATTACACAAACAACAGAAATTACGTCAGTTAAGGAAATTACTATGAACACAGCAACTACTATCAAGCAAATCATGAACACTCAACCAATTACATTGAGCGTAGAAATGCCAACATCAGTCGCGATTGATACACTTTTAGACGCGCAACTTGTTAGCGCTCCTGTTTGCGATGTTGAAGGTCGTCTAGTGGGTATCTTCTCTGTTCATGACGTAATGGTTGACCTTTGGTGCCAAGATTACATCCCAACTAAAGGCCAAAAAGTTGTAGACCTAATGAGCCGTGACGTTGTGGCAATCGACGCAAACGACAAGCTAGTGGACGTTGCTGAGTTCCTATGCATCGACAAAGAGCAACTGTACCCGACGACAAGCATGGGCTTCGCTACTCGCCTGACATCTCTTTCTCTAGAAGAGCGTGCAAAAGCGATGAAAGTAAGCCAACCACATATGCTTCCAGTGTTAGAAAATGGCGTGATGGTGGGTGTGTTGACTCGCATTGAAGTGATGCAAGCACTGCGTCCAATCTACGGTGACCGACTAAACGTGGTTCCTCAAGCTGAACTAGAAACAGCTTAACTAATCGTAAGTTGAACTATTAGGGATTAGTAGTTCAATTAGATAACTCAGTCATGGCAACGTTGACTGGCTAGAGGCAAATGGTGGCTTTTAACGTACTAAACGGTTTGACACAAAACAGACCTAAACGCGTTGCCATTTATCTCAATAAAAAAGGCGCAAAGTGAAAACTTTGCGCCTTTCTCTATTTCTAACTGCTGACCTATTTAGTATCGACCAAACTTTTGATATTTCTAAATAATGTTGATACCTGTCAGAGAGCTAGAAAGCTAGATTACTTTTTTACGCCTTCAACGTGTAGTTCCATGTCTACATAGCTTGAAGCGCCCATTACTGGAATGTTGAAGTCAGCAAGTTCTAGACGAGTTGTACCCACGAAACCAGCACGCTCACCGCCCCAAGGGTCTTGACCAGCACCGATGAATTCAGCTTCGATAACGATTGGCTTAGTTACGCCGTGAAGCTTAAGGTCACCCATTACTTCAAGTTTGCCGTTGCCTTTATCAACCACTTTTGTGCTGTTGAAAGTAGCGTCAGAGAATTTACCTGCATCAATGAAGTCAGAGCTACGGATGTGCTTGTCACGCTCTGCGTGGTTTGAATCAAGGCTTGTTGTATCAATAGTTACGTTTACTTTTGATGCTTCAACGTTGCTTTCATCAAATGAGAAATCACCTGAGAATGTGTTAAAACGGCCTTGGATAAAGCTATAACCTAGGTGGCTAACTTTAAAGTTAACTGAAGCATGCGCACCTTTTGTATCAATCACGTAATCAGCGGCGTTCGCAGCGAAAGGCATTGCCATAGCAAATGCTAATCCTGTAGCGATAATTGACTTTTTCATTTTGAAGCTCCTATCATTTTTCGTAGCGTATCGTCTTTGTCGATAACGTGGTGTTTTATCGCCGCTAAGGCGTGCACTGATGCCATAATGATCAGTACCCATGCAGCATAGTAGTGAACCGTACCTGCGAGATCAGATTGGTTTGCAAACAGTTCGCCCATACTTGGTACAGTGAACCAATTGAATACCTCTATCCCGCGGCCATCTGATGTCGAAATCAAATAACCTGAAATAAACAAAACCGCTAAGTTGATGTACATGAAGCCGTGAGCGATCTTCGCTGCTGCAACTTCATAGCTTTTACCTTCCACTTTAGGTGACGCGGTAACTAGTTTCCAGACCAAGCGGATAACGGTAACGGCAGCCAAAAGAATGCCTACCGAGCGGTGATAGTCTGGCGCTGTTTTGTACCACTCGCTGTAGTATGAAAGATCAACCATCCACAGGCCTACACCAAATAAGCCAAATACCGCGAGAGCTGAAATCCAATGCATCGCTCTTGCTAAAGGGTTGTAATTTCTAACGTTGTTGTCCATGCATCTCTTCCGAATGTTAACGAGTAGTGTAGTTTCGAAAAGCGTACCCTACACCAAGTTTGTGTAACATATTATTTACCAAGCTTTACATTGGTAACATCATTTCAAATTAAACGAGTTATTCAAATTATTTGAACAAGTTTGGGCTAAACGTTAAATTTCAACAATTTGCTCGATTTCGTAGAGCTCATCTGAGATGTCTAACATTTTGCGTTCCATCACTTTCTGAGCGTCTTCTATCCCCTTATTGTAGTAAACAGCACCAAACTTTTTGCTGATGAAGTCGACCAAGAATTCCGTGTCGAACTGACCAAGCTCCACATCAAGTTCATCTTGCAGGTACTTTTGGAGCGTATGAGTAAGCTCAGACTTTTGTTTCGAATCTAATTGAATGGTCATGAATGTTTCCAAATAAAGAGTAAGTAGATCAATTGTGATTTGCTGACTAGACTATAGTCGAGGTAACTAGCTAGAATTCCTCATAATTTAGAATACAGACCTGTAGAGCGCCAGTGCTATCCATAAAATCACTCAGCAATGGTTAATTTTGATAGAGAGATCAAGAACTCGCACTTTGACGATAGGTAACGGAACCGCAATTACCGTACTATTGCCCATCAATAAGATAGTAGCTGTGTATAAGGGACTTCATTGTTATTAGATCTAGTGATTAAAAGCGTTAATCAATTTCAAGACGATTGCCTAAAGCTCTGTGAACGCCACTACCCTACGGTGCACAATCAAGGGATCAGTGAGCACCATATAGGAAAGGCATTTGCTCGCCGAATGGAGCACACCTTCGTTAGCTTTAATCATGCAAGCAACATCAGCCCACTTGAAATGCTTTCTTCTGGCGAAACGCCTCGACACTTCCGAATATCTTCCGAAATTGGTACCGTTTGGATGATCAGTCATCATATGGTGAGCGCCGGGAAAACCTGTCGTAGAAAGTTAATGTTGGACATCCATAATTGGCAACAAGAGTATGGATTTTCCATTCAACCCAATGACGTTTTGATCATTGTCTCCGACCATTGGATTAGCCGAAGTAAAAACAGTGGTGAATTATTGCATTGGTGGATGGGTGAACTCCCAGACGAGATCACGGAATATAGCCAACAAGGTATCACGCTAAGAGAGAGTGATTCTCAATTCGCTACTGACTTAAATAATAATTTTAAAATCAGCCCTTGCTTCATTAAATTTGGACACCCTTTAAAGCGGTCAGGAAATCAACAACTGGTTCGTAAATATCTGCAACTTTACGCAGTACTTCAATGGCAGTAAGAATACGGGTCAACTTTTTTAATCAGTCTTGAAAGTAAATAGTTAGACCTCCATCCCAATATTTTATAAAACCTAACTCAAGCCCTACCCAATAATCAATCAAAGTTTATCTTCGATAAAATAATAACTTATCAGCTCATCGTTCATATTTTGAGAAGTAGATATCATTTATATGCAAACAGAGTTGTTTGTTAATAATGTAACTTTGACATTCCCCCATAACCTGAGGCTTTATCCTTACTTTCACCTGGTGTATTGGCGTTGAAAGCTTATATTGATTGGTGTTGATATGAGATAGATTACTCAGAGATTAAATTCACAATAGTCATTATTAATGGTGAATGATAAGTAA
>NZ_JBFRTU010000009.1:0-301 GCF_041474275.1 Vibrio sp. 10N.222.52.B7
GGATGATTTTTATCATGATGTGTTGATTAAAGAATTTTAATGGAATTATTATTGACATATGTATCAAATATGTGTCTATGTAAATATTAATCGGCTAGTGATGAAAATAAGATATGAATGAGGTTGGTGTTATACCATGAGCACTGCCTAAAAGTATAAGCAGCAACAAGTTAGATCAATTAGTGTTATTTTTGAGCAAATGTTAGCGTAACCACATGATATTCAAAGATCTGTTGCGGTGGCTTTGTGTTAACTATGGAAGCGTGCAATCGTTGAGTATTTCATAGACAGAACCTTAAGC
>NZ_JBFRTU010000009.1:1030-29531 GCF_041474275.1 Vibrio sp. 10N.222.52.B7
CATAGACAGAACCTTAAGCACTAACATAGACAGAACCTTAAGCACTAAGCTCAGCGTAAACTCCGTCTAACGTAATGTTTTCTTTAGACTTCCTCTGCGCGGACTTTTGAGCGTTCCTTGATATATAACTGGTAGCCCATTCGATTTTATTGCTGATTTCTGACCATGCGCCGTGACTGATACATTCAAATATTGGTAACAGCCAGACATCCACATTTTTTGCCGCTTTAAACAATGAGACCGATGGCATTATCTGAAGCGCAATACTACGCCTAATGATCAGCGCAAGTAAACTGGCCCAGATGAGCCCATCAACGATGGCCTTTTGTGCGGTGACAAATCGTTGCCAGTTGGTGTGAGACTTTAACTCTTTAAAAAGTAGTTCCACCTGCCATCGACAGCGGTAGATCGCCATGATGTCATCGGCAGTAAATGTGTCTGAAGGTAAGTTAGTTATCCAAATGCAGAATCGTTTTTCTTCAGCAAACCATCGTCGCACGACTCTAAACTCTTGTTTACCTCGACGGACTTTTAGGTCAAGGACCTGCGAACGGTTGGTACCTCGAGTAATGTCTTTCAGCTTCTTCCCTTCTAGCTTAGGCAGCAGTCGCCCCTTGCCGTTCCTTGCCTCAATAATCATAGGGTTCAGAGACTTAGCACCTCGGACAATATAGAATCCGCCATGCTGTTCAAGCTCTCGAAAGAAGTGGAAATCAGGATACCCTGCGTCAGCTAACAGCAATTTGTTGTTCATCGTTTTGGGCTCAGGTAAAAAATCTCTTTCTGATGCCGTATCAGCGCTGATGTTCATCGCGACTGGAGAAAAGCTTTTCAACGACATTGTCATATGACATTCAACCGCTGCAGGGTTACGTTTAAATCGACTCGGATAAACATCCGCCAGGTCACGATGGATGTGGAAAGAGCTGCCATCTTGAAGCAGTACATCATCAAAGGTGTCGAGCTTATTTGGTAGACCGACATTCTGCTGGCGAGCAAATTGAGCTATTGCTCGCATAACAAGTTGCCGCATGAAATTAGGAAACTCATTTTTCCTCAACTGGTTATGGTAAGGCTTGTATGCCACGGCACCTTCAGGGCTCAAGCACATCCCATTGAATTGTCGCAGTAAATCCGCAATGGAAGTGCAGTTTCCTTTGCTTAACGCGGCCACTAAGCTAATGACTAGCTGCTCGGGTAATATCGCCCGACACCGTTTCATCAGGCCTGTACTTTTCGCCATTTTTTGGAGGGTGTCAGCATTAAAGAATTGCTTAAATTGCTTCTGTAAGGAGATAATCGTCATCGGCTTCACTATTGATGTAGGTAGTTTGTTTGGCGACGATTATCTGATCATAAATGAAGCCTTTTTTCTATCTAAATAAACAAGTTAGCTCTTAAGATCCTGTCTATGTTGAGTATTTAACATGCACCATCAAGCACCACGATCTGTGGTTCTTTTTCTGGCTGATAAAGCACCTGACAAAAGTCTCCTTCTGGCGAATAGGTGTAGTTTTCGGTGTCGAAAGAGATGGCGGCTACTCTTTCTGCATTGCTGCCAGAGTCTACTTCTTTGTTGATGACATGAAGCTCTGTTGCGTCGATATTGAGCAGTCTTCTTAGTGAGTCAACATAGGCGATTGGGTAACCATGACAAACGTAGTAGGTCTCAATCTCCGTCTTTTCAACATAGTTGCACTCATCCTCAACGCCAGCAATCGCTGACTTCGCGTAGATCATATCGATACCCGTGCGAAGGTTACCAGCCACATCATGTATTTTACTCGCCCGAGCACTTCCTTGAACGTCTAAGAACTTGACCATAGCTGTCGCCGAAACGATCGCTAAAATTAATACAGAGATGATGAGTTCTAAAAGAGTGAAGCCGTTTTGTCTGTTCATGGTTACCGATTATTTGCTCTGCTAAAGGGACGGAATGAGGGTAATCTAAATACCAAAGTCATTACAGTTAGTGGGTATAATGGTTTGGTGTTTTATTGTGTGAATTTCTAAGTAATTTTCTTTATAAACAATAGCTTAATTATTTCCTCTTACTGTTAAACGCTATGTAAGCATACGTAAGCATACGTAAGCATACGTAAGCGTACACACCCACAGCAGCCGATTGTTTAGGAAGCATTCAAACGACTTAATTTATTGATAAATAAGTCTTTAATTGTAGGATTGTCGACCATTCAAAAACTGACTTTCGACTTCATTTGAGGGAATTGGTTTACTAAATAAAAATCCCTGAAGATACTGGTATCCACAATCGATTAAGAACGCTTTTTGCGTTTCGGTTTCGACACCTTCAGCAACCACTTTTAGCCCCAATTTTTCACAGATAGCATGGGTGGCTTGGACAATCGCTTTGCTCCCTTTGTGTGAACCGTGGACGAAGCTTTTATCGAGTTTCACGGTGCTAATCGGTAAGTCATGCAACATCGACAGTGACGAGTAGCCTGTGCCAAAGTCATCAAGGTGAAGCTCTACGCCCAATTTAGAAATATCGCTTAACGCTTGCCTGACTTCACCATGCTTGAAGATCATGGAAGATTCGGTGATCTCAAGGGCGATGCTTTGAGGTTGGATATTGTAGAAGTTCAACATTGCTAATAGCTGCTCGGCAAAGGTCGCGTGCATCTGAATACTCGAAATATTGATACTCATCATCAACTCACTATCAAACTCACGTTGCCATATCGATAGCTGTTTGAGTGCAGAGGTCAGAACCCATTTCCCGAGCGGTACAATCTGCCCCGTCTCCTCCGCTAAGCTAATAAACTCATCAGGGCCTATGTTACCTAGCTCTTTGTCTGACCATCGAAGCAAGGCTTCAAACCCTTTCACCTTGTCGCTGTTGGTGTTCATGATCGGTTGGTAGTGAAGGTTGAGATCGTCGTTTTCGATGGCGCGTGCCAGTCGATGGCGGATCTCTACTTTGCGATGCAGGGTTTGTGCTAAGTCTGGGGTAAACGTTTGGAAGCGGTTTCGACCATTCGCTTTTGCAAGATGCATCGCCATACCCGCTTGCTTTAGCAATGTTTCTTGGTCAACCGCGTTATCAGGGAAATGCGCGGTACCTATGCTGCAACCGACAGATAAACTGCCGATGCCTCTGATATGGAAACTTCGGTTTAAGGCATCAATGATGCGAGAGCAAAGTAGTGGGATATTTTGATTTCGGCAGGTGTGGGCAATCACAATGAATTCGTCGCCACCAAATCGCCCTATCATGCATTTCTCATCAACCAACTGTTTAAGGCGTTCACCAACCCGTTTGAGTAGTTGGTCTCCGACAGTGTGCCCATAAGTGTCATTAACTAATTTGAAGCCATCAAGGTCGACAAACATCAATTCAAACGGTGAGCGATAGGCAGTGCTGGTTTCTAGAAGGTTGCTGATCCCACGGCGATTATAAAGCTCCGTTAAACAGTCGTGTTCTGCGTTGTATCTGGCTTTTATCAGCTTCTCTTTTTGCTTTGTTGTACAGGTTAGGTTTAGCAGCAGTTCGCTTTTATCAAAGAGCCACTTTCCTTGCACATCAAAATGGTGTGCTCTGAAGGAGGAAACCTTGATAAACCAAGGCGCACCGGTTGTTGGTTCTCTATTCTGTAAACGTGTATGTACAAAAGTGATTACTATGTTTTGCGTACGGTAAATGTAGGGCTCTGATTCCAATATTGATGATCTATGACCAGTATATATACTGCCTTCGCTTTTAATAAATACTGGTGATAGGAATGTCGAAAACCAAAGTGCTCATTGTTGAAGATGACCAAGAGATAGCTCGTTTAACGACGCTTTACCTCGAAGCCGAAGGTTACAATGTTAGCGTTGTTCATGAAGGGAACTTGGCACTTGAAGCGATCCGAAGTATTGAACCTGATTTAGTGCTGTTGGACTTGATGCTCCCAGGGATGAGCGGCGCGCAGATTTGCCGTCAAGCCCGTGAGTTTTACAATGGAATGATCTTAGTGCTAACGGCCTCTGCCGATGAAATGAGTGAGGTCAGCTTATTTAAATTTGGCGCGGACGATTACGTTGCCAAGCCGATTCGTGGCCATGCCTTGTTAGCGCGAATTGAAGCGTTATTGCGCCGAGCCACTCCCATAACAACTACGCAAGAAACTGCGGCTGAAAAACAGTGCGATATTGTAATCAACAGCTCTGCTCAAAGTGCCACGCTCTATGGCCAAAACCTCAAGCTTACTTCTGCTGAATTTGAAATCTTAAACCTTCTCGTTAATAATATCTGTCAGGTCGTGACTCGAGACCAGTGCTGTCAGCTATTTAGAGGGATTGATTACGCGTTTAATGATCGCTCGATTGATATGCGCGTGTCTGGGTTACGCCGAAAGCTTCGCATCCACGCAAAAGACAAACAGTTGATTCGTACGGTTCGCAACAAGGGGTACATGCTGGTTGCGTAAGTTCATTGCTACGAAACTTCGCTCGGTTTCGATGTTTGCTCGCTTATACCTTGGGATAGTGACTGGGATGTCGGCAACGATATTTTTGTTCTTGAACCTTGGTGAGGGGTACATGCGACGCACCGAGATCGAAACCTTCCTCAATGATGGCATCTACTTTGCGGAGCAGTATGTTCGTCAACACAATCAAGAAAACTCACTCTATAAAGAGCTCGATAGAACAGGCTACCAACAATTTTATATCTTCAATTTACGCCTGTTGGAGAATTGGTCGGGCGAGGCGCCTTGCCAACAATGTGAGTTATACACAACCTTAAACGGTGTGCCGATATATCTAAGTGATGACAACCTCTATTCGACCGTGTTTCAGCTACCAAACTCTAAATTCAGTTTTGGGTTCAGTGAGGTAGGGGACTTTTTCTCTCCTGACATTGAATGGTACGAAGACTCAGAACGACACTTTTTGTTAGGGCTGTTGTTGGCTGTGATTGTGGCGATTGGAGCAAGTGTTTACTTACCTGTGAGGCGTTTTCAAGAAAGAATAGAGTTGCTCGTCGAGAAGCAGAAACAGTTTGGTAAGGGCAAGCTTAGTACTCGATCTGACATGGACGACATCCATCCTGTTTCTGATTTGGCCAGCAGTTTTAACTTCATGGCTGAAGAGATCGAAAGCAAAGTAAAACAAAGTCATATTTTCGCTCAAGCTATCCCACACGAAGTACGAACTCCGCTAAGTCGTATTCAACTGGCGACCGATATCCTAAGAAGGGGAGCCCCCGATAATCATCAGGTTCTTTTCGATGACATTGATACCTACATTGAGGATATCAACGAGCTCACGTCAGAAATCATCATGCTGTCGAAGTTGAATGTCATGGATAACTCTTTCTTTGAGCTCGTTAAAGTGACCTCCGATCTTCGTGAGTATTGCCTAGACCGAATTCGTTACTCGAAACTAGACAATGCCACCTTTGAATCTAAGGTACAGCTAGAGTGCAAGATTAAGTGTGATTGCTCAATGGCACGCTTGGTGTTCGATAACGTTCTCAAGAATGCGGGTAATTACACACAAGACAAAGTGTGGATGACGCTGGATGAGAACTCAGAAAACTGGCTGGTGGTGATTGAAGACAATGGTTCTGGAATACCAGAGAATAGGCGTGATGAGGTATTCCTTCCGTTCTCTCGACTAGACTCAAGCAGAATGTCGACCAACGGTGGATTGGGGTTGGGCCTCGCGATTGCTCTATCGGCGGCTAAAAAACTTTCTTGGGATATCAAAATCGACGACAGCAACTATGGTGGCGCCAAGTTCAGTATCGTGATTCCTAAGATCGCATAAGCTGCAGCTTCAAGAGCTCTTCAGGCTCGTCAAATAACAAAGCCACCGACTAATACCGTGGCTTTGTTATATTCCGATTTACAAGCGAGTGACTTCTTAGTTACTACTGCCTAGAGCCTAGAGCCTAGAGCCTAGAGCCTAGAGCCTAGAGCTTAGAGCTTAGAGCTTAGAGCTTAGAGCGATGAAGTCCATAAATAGCGTGGTCTACGATGCGGCCATTCAAGTTCTCGTTACGAGTTATAATACCTTCTAACGTGAAATGTAAGCGCTCACAAACCTTGCGGCTGCTTTGGTTACCGGTTGCGGCTGATATCTCTACCTTTTCCATATCTAACTCATTGAAAGCAACATCAATCAGCTTCTGGACAACGCGCGTCACAATCCCCTTTCCTTGGTATGTCTCAGATAACCAATAACCTATGGTCACCTTTTGCTTATCATGATCAATGGTATTGAAACTGCAGTTACCGACGACCTTGTCTTGATACACGATTGCACAAGTCATGCTTTTACCTTCGGCATAATCGTGTAGCGAGCGTTGGATGAAGATCCTAAAGTCTTGCTCGGTTTTACAATGTGGCGGCCACACGAGCCATTGACTTAGGTACTCATTCTGGCTTTGTGAGATTTCCGCGTAGTGAGAAGCGAAGCTCTCTTCAACCAATGCGATGGAGAGTTCGTTGTCGATAACCGTTTTAAACATGTCTTTCCTTTTCTTATGGCTGCTTATTTAAGCGAATCTTAGTCGGCAGGCTATAATGTCGCATGATTTTTAATATGCAACCATTTGTAGCACGGATTTTTCGTGAAACTTTGGTTCTATCACGAAACTCATTAAACCTTACAATAGTTGTGTATATAATCATTAGCTATGCATTAGTATTAGCGGCCTAAATATATAAAAAATATAAAAATGCTAGGCTTAAATAATGAATCAACATTGCCAGGACGTGACCGTGGACCTAAGGAAGGCTCTATTCGGTATTGCTAAGGCGCTTGATAACGTCGGTTTCGAAAGTAAAAATCATGGACAGAGGGTGGGTTACATCGCGTATCGGTGTGCTCTGAGTGTGGGGTGGGAAGAAGAGCAAGCGCAACTTGCGTTCTCATTGGGGTTAATTCACGACTGCGGTGTATCGCAAATTGACGAGCAGCGTAGTTTGGTTTCAGGGTTCATTCCTGACTCGAGTTACCACCATTGTCAAAAGGGGTACCAAATTCTAAAAGAGTGCCCGGTTCTTTCTATATTCGCTAAGCCGGTTCTTTATCACCATACTCCGTGGTCTGAGCTAAGGGCTATTCATATCAGCGAGTTAGAAAGAGAACTAGCTGCCATCGTGATGCTTGCCGATAGAGTCGATTATCTATACGGCATAACCTCTTCTGATCGTTATGGAAACCTAACACCAGATGGCAAAGCGAGCATCATTGAACGTTTGACTGAACAAGCGGATGAGATGTTCGAAACCAACCTTGTGCAACACATGTGCGAGTTGGTTGATTTGGATGACTTCTGGTTTTCTATGGAGATTCCATACATCGAGAACATGAGGGATAACTTTGAACCTGTGCCATTTTTCTCCCAGCAAATGTCGCTGGATGAGACGGTGGCCTTTGCCGAGTTTATCGCCAATGTTGTTGATACCAAAAGTTCGTTTACCTTTAAGCACTCTTTAAAGGTTGGGCAGCTTTCAGAATACCTCGCCAAACAGCTGGGTTATTCCTACACCACTCAGCGCAAACTCTATCTGGCTGGGTTAGTCCATGATATCGGTAAACTGCAAACCCCTAATGACATTCTGCATAAGCCGGATTTACTCACTGAAGAAGAGTATTGCTGTATTAAACGCCATGCAACGGACACTCGATTCGCATTGCAGGAGTTGTTCAGTTCACCTCAGGTTTGTCAGTGGGCATCTAATCATCATGAAAGGTTAGATGGTTCGGGTTACCCAATGGGAAAAACGGCGGAAGAGTTGGATCAACCGAGTAGAATTGTTGCTGTGGTGGATGTGTTCCAGGCATTAACTCAATTTCGCCCTTATCGCGCAGGCATGACGCTAGAACAGACGATGGCTATTTTGACGGACCACGTTGATAACTTTAAGCTGGATAGAGAAGTGTTTGAGTGTCTTAATAAACACGCGCAATATTGCTTTGAATTATCGACAGACAAACGAATGTACGCGTTTTAACGCCACTGAATGCTTTCTAGGTGTGATGCCTTAACTCATATTCGATGAGAAATGACCAAGCACCAGAAACAGAAAAGCGATAGCCGAGGCTATCGCTTTTTTCATGGGGGCTTATCAGGATCTTTAGATCGAGATTAGTATCGTTTTAAGATCTCGATGATCGATTGCTCAGTTTCCGCTGCGATAATGGCATCAATGTCATCATCATTTTGGAACAACTCTGATAGCGCCATAATCGTATGGATGTGGCTATCTGAGTCCATCGCCGCCAGAGTAATTGAAAGGTAAACGTCACCGTTGTCTTCTGACTCTAAATCAACACCCTGCTTGAATACCGTTACTTGCAGTGATGCTTCGTTCACACCATCTTCAGGACGAGCATGAGGCATCGCAATTTTTGGTGCTAGAACATAGTACGCGCCGATGTCCTTGTGCTTTTGCTTGATAGCTTCAACATAGCTTGCTTCAATTTTGTTGTTTGCTAGCAGTGTTGAACATGTCACATCAATCGCTGCATCAACTGTTAGGTTCTCTTCAGAGTTGATGATAACGCCTTGGTTACCAATTAAATCGAATAAGCTCATGAAACAATCCACCCTAGAATCAGGCCAACTACACCGAAGTCGAAGTCAGCAAATGTTGTTGCTTCAAGACCAAGGCCACCTAGAACTGGAAGAAGTAGCATTGGTAGGAAAGAGATACATAGACCTTGTGTGAATGAACCAAGAATTGCACCACGTAGACCGCCAGTTGCGTTACCGTAAACGCCCGCTGCACCACCTACGAAGAAGTGAGGAACAACACCCGCGACTATGATTGTCCAGCCAAGAGCGCCTTGAACTGCCATTGCTAGTAGGCCAGCAGCGAAAGAACAAAGGAAGCCGATAAGTACCGCGTTTGGTGCTACAGGGAATACCATAGGGCAGTCTAGAGCAGGTTTTGCGCCCGGTACGAGTTTGTCAGAGATACCTTTGAATGCAGGAACGATTTCAGCTATCAGCATCTTCACACCTTGCAGCACGATGTAAACACCACCGGCAAACACAAGAGACTGCATGAAGGTGAATACTACCCAGTTTTGACCGCCTGATACTGTTTCAACAAAGTCACCGCCAGCAACAATTGAAGCAAACATAAAGAAAATGGCCATTGTTGTTGCTACAGCAACGGGCGTATCACGCAGGAACATTAGGCTCTTAGGTACGTTGATGTCTTCTGTTGATTTTGAAGTGTCACCAAACTTGCTACCAATGTAACCCGATACTAAGTACGAGAATGTTGAGAAGTGACCCATCGCCAGCTGATCAGTACCCATCACTTTCTCTGTGTATTTCTGAGCAAGTGCAGGCATGATAACCATCAGTGAACCCACAATGATCGAGCCTATTGCTACTAGAGCAGTGCCTTCAATGTTAGCTGTAGACAGGATTACCGCTACCAGCATAGACATGAACATTGTGTGGTGACCCGTTAAGAAAATATATTTTAAAGGAGTAATACGAGCCAATAAAATATTCACAACGAATGCGAAGAACATAATTAGAGCCATTTCATAACCGAATGCTTCTTGTGCTAATGCAACAATTGCTTCGTTATTTGGAATAACACCACTTACGCCGAATGCTTCAGTAAATACAACTGAGAAGTTATTTAGTGCACCAACAAGAGCGCCAGCACCAAAACCTAAAATTAGGAAACCCATTACGGTTTTAATTGTGCCTTTTAGAATGGTAGAAACATCTGCTTTTTGTGCAACTAGGCCAATAAAAGCAATTAAACCTACCATGATCGCCGGCTCTTTTAATAAGCCGAGCATGAACTCGAAAAAGTTTTGCATAATTTTGACCTTACATGAAAGTTTTTAGTTGTTCTTCAATTGATGCTTTGTCAAAAATATTTTTAAGGCTGATGATGTTCTCTTTACCAGCGTCTTTTAGTTGGTTTGCAACGTCTGTTGCTGCAACCCAAATATCCGCATTGCTTGATGCTGCAGATGATAGATCTTCGTGATCAACTTCTGCTTCGAAACCGATTTTTTTAGCGACTTCTTTTACTGCCATTTCCATCATTAGAGAAGTACCAAGGCCGTTACCGCAAACTACAAGAATCTTTTTCATAATATTTGTCTCAATTGGATTTTAGGGGTTGAGAAACTTCGTTCTCTTATTGTGTGAGAGCATAGTAATGGAAATATTCAGATTTCAATAAGATCTCCATCACAAAGCTAAAATGAGATTGTGACGGAGATCTCTTTAATTTGTGGTAAAGATCCAGAGTGAGACTTTGATCAAATTTAACTTTTCACTCGAATATGCAACGTATTTTATTGAGAAAGGCGGGCTTAATTAGTTTTTGTATCAGAATATAAATCTATAGAGGCTTTATTGTAGAAAACAGAGAATTAATCGTATCGACCGTAGTCAGTAAGCATTTTCTTAAGCATGCTATTAACGTCTTTGGTCTTTTTATTTCTTTTAGTCAGTTGGCTAAGAGAGGTTGGTTTTGGTGAGGCAATATTTTCACTGTCGACTTCTTCAGTTTTATCTTTCATTTTCTGTACGGCAGGCAATAACATTCTAATTTCTTCGTTATTGGCATTGGTCAGTACCACAATATTTTCAGATTCAACTTGGGTTATGGTTAATATCCCGTGTTTAACCGATTCAACCTTTTCACCAATCATAATTGATTCAGGCGCAACAGAACGATCGGTGAGTTGACCTGTACGTAATTTCGCCGCACTAATAGCGCGGATATTTCCGGTATTTTCAAACGCGACAATAACAGTATAGGTATTATAATATTCAACTACTGTCACATAGCCGTGTCTATTTGTTTTGAATCTAGCTCCATTGTTCATGTCGTGCGGAGCTTCCATTTTCTTCACGTGTTTCCTCTCTTAGTCTCAATGGCTGTTATATCTAATCAGCTCTATTGGTATTTTATAGATAATTATTTGGTGAGATCACACAAAGTATATACGCATCTAAACTTAAGATGAATCTTGAAGTCTCGGGAAATGAGGCAGAGCACAGAAAAGCAGTAAGAATCACACAGAATTAACCGAGTGATTACGCTCACACACTTAAAGACTTAACATTACAAATTCAACTCCCTACAGATTGTTTACAGTTTTGAAGCACGAAAATGACGACAAACAATACATTTTGCTTAATCCTTGACCGCGCGATCGTTTGCGTCAAAAAATGTGATGAAAGTCTCACTTAACTGTTTATACTTCTCTTCCGGTTTTAAGCCGGTGCTTAGCCAATACAAGCCGTCACATGGATATGTGAATGACCCCACGGACCGGACCAGCTACGTTCCACTGCTTGTATAAGGTGATTTTTTACATGAACAACTCGTTGTTACATTCGCTAACCCTGTTAGCTCCTTCATCGCGTAGCGTTTTGCTTGCGGTTCTTTGTCCTGTTCCTTTGATGTCATTTGCTTGGCTCATGTTCACTCTTTAAGGATTACTAGGACACATTATGAATATTCTATTTGGTTTTGTCGGTGTTCTTGCACTGATTGCTTGCGCGTACCTGCTATCTGAAAGTCGTTCTTCAATTAACTGGAAAACGGTCTCTCGTGCACTATTACTTCAAATCGGATTTGCAGCCTTAGTATTGTATTTCCCATGGGGACAATTGGCGCTAACAAGCCTAAGTAATGGTGTTTCTAGCCTGCTTGGTTTTGCAGACGTTGGTATCGCATTCCTTTTCGGTGACCTTGCTACTGAAGGCTTCATTTTCGCGGTTCGCGTGCTTCCAATCATTATCTTCTTCAGTGCTTTGATTTCTGCGCTTTATTACTTAGGCGTTATGCAAAAAGTGATTCAAATCTTGGGCGGAGCGGTGCAAAAACTGCTGGGTACAAGTAAAGCTGAATCTCTGGTTGCTACAGGTAATATCTTCCTTTCTCAGGGTGAGTCTCCTCTTCTAATTCGTCCCTTTTTAAAGTCTATGACTCGTTCGGAACTGTTTGCTGTAATGGCCGGTGGTATGGCGTCGGTAGCGGGTAGTGTACTTGGTGGTTATGCTGGCCTCGGTGTTGAGCTTAAATACCTTATCGCTGCAAGCTTTATGGCGGCTCCGGGCAGTCTGTTAATGGCGAAGATCATCGTTCCTGAGCGCAGCACACCAAGTGATTACGACCATATCGAACTAGATAAAGCTGACCAAAGCAACGTGATTGATGCATTGGCAAGCGGCGCGATGAACGGTATGAAGGTTGCGGTAGCGGTTGGTACTATGTTGGTTGCCTTCGTGAGTGTGATTGCGATGGTCAACACTGGCCTAGAAAGCCTAGGTGAAACGTTCGGTTTTGCGGGTATTACGCTGCAAGCTATCTTCGGTTACCTGTTCTCGCCTCTTGCATGGCTAATCGGTATCCCAAGTGATGAAGTATTGATGGCAGGTTCTTACATCGGTCAGAAGATCGTTATGAACGAGTTTGTTGCTTTCATCGACTTCGTTGAGAACAAAGCGCTACTATCTGAACACAGCCAAGTAATCGTGACTTTTGCTCTGTGTGGCTTTGCTAACATTGGTTCTATCGCAATTCAGTTAGGTTCAATCGGTGTTATGGCACCAGAGCGCCGTGCTGAAGTTGCAAACTTAGGTTTGAAGGCTGTAGCTGCTGGTACGCTAGCAAACCTAATGAGTGCATGCTTAGCGGGTATTTTCATCCTGCTTTAAGCTAGATTCAGTTAAAGCGGACACTTTGCTTACGGAGTTAACGTAAGAAGGGTGTCCGCTTTTTTGTGCCTGTTAATCAGGCGAAATCGGGTTTTGGCCGTCGACTGTGATTTGTCTATAGTGAGTAAAAGCTCACTCGGAAGAGTAATAGAGCCAGTTCCTTTTATCCGATATACTTGAATATCATCAGGTTGCGATTAATAACATTCGGCTTCGATTAAGAACATTCGATTTCGATTGAGAATATTCGGTTCCGACTAAGCATATCCGCTTTCGATTAGGAACAATGGCAACCAAGCTAAATTAATCAAGGGTCTCTCCATGAACATTCGCGTTCTCATCGGTCTTATTGTTACCTTCATTGGCTTGTTTGCGATGGTTTACCTAATTGCTGGCGGCGCTCAGTTTCCTATCTACCAGTGGCCAAAAGAGGCTTATCTCGGTTTGGTGTTCAGCGTCGTGTGGGGGGCTGGTGCCGCAGCGTCTGTAGCGTATTTCTTCTCGGCATTGGTATTTGTCACTGTCGCCGTGGTTTGCTATGCGATCGGTTATAAAATCGGTGGGCTCTTTTCAAGCAAGTCAGAAGCGTAAAGCTGAAGTTTAAACGTACGCTTTTTGTATTTTCTTTTGGGGTTAACGTTCGCCTTAACCCTCTCTTAACCCCCAGCTCGTTATCTTGTCTCCATTCTTACAGGAGACAAGAAGATGAAATTGAATCTTCCTTTAAAACATTCCCTTATTTCACTTGCTCTAATCGGATTGATGGGTTGCACGACAACCAGTCAGGCCGACTATGTTTCACTCGCTGAGCAAAGCACTAATCAGACACAACAAAGCTTACTCGCAGAGCTGATTCAACAGGCTTCTAGTGATCAAGCGTCGACTCAACAAGATCGAGACGCTGAAAACCTACAACTGACCGATTTAGTGAATGCACCGGAGCTCGATCTCTATATCGAGCGCGCTCTGCAGAACAGCCCAAGCCTCCAACAAAGCATTACAGCACTCAAAATAGCTTATGCGCAGCAAGGTGTAACTTCAGGTGATCGCTTACCAACCGTCGATGCGAGCTTTTCTGGTCAAGCTGACGAAGGCACTAACGGCTCAAGCACTACTGAAACCTACACCACTGATGTCACGGTTGGTTGGGAGCTCGATCTATGGCAGAAGCTTGCAGACACAAACAACGCTGCTTTGAAAGACATTGCGACGTCTCAGGCTAACCTTCAGGGCGCTCAAGATCTTTTGGTCGCGAGTGTGATGAGAGGTTGGCTTGATATCAGTTTGAAGCAACAGCTTGTTGATATTGAAACGCAGCGTTTGGTGATTCTAGAAAACAATGAAGAACTTGTTTTAGAACGTTATCGAGCAGGGCTAGGTAGCCTTGAAGATCTAGATAATGCAAAAACCAGCAGCGCATCGACTCAAGCAACCTTAGCTGATTACCGTGAGCAGCTTGCACAAAGTCGACGTGAGTTGGTTTTGTTAACAGGGCAATGGAGTGGTGAATCTGATGAGCTATCCCTTGCTGAGCTCGGTTCATTCCCAACCATCATTAATCCGCTAGAAAACATGCCGACACAAGATCTAGCAGGTCGTCCCGATCTTCAAGCCGCTTTCTTTAATATCGAAGCAGAAACATTGCGTGCTGACGCGGCGTACAAAGCGATGCTGCCATCTATCAGCTTATCTGCCAGCCTAACCGATATGGCGGATTCTCCGAGCGAAGCTCTGCTTACCGGGCCTTTGTGGAGTGCGCTTGGCCAAGTGTCAGCACCACTGTTTCAAGGTGGCAAGCTAAAAGCACAGGCAGAAATTGCTGACCTAACCACAGAAACCAGCTACTGGGCTTACCAAGAAACACTGCTCAATGCGGTGAATGAAGTGGAAAACGCAATGGGGCAAGAGTCCTCATTAACGCTTCAACAGCAACACCTAACGAACGCCTTGGTAAGCGCACAACGCAGCTTCACTAGCTATGAAGAGAAATACCGTCAGGGTTTGGTCGACATTTTTGATCTACTTACTGTTCAGCAGCAAACCTATGACCTTGAAGCGCAGTTAACACAAACCATTTATAACCGTCTCGTAAACCGAATTGATTTAGGCCTAGCTCTGGGCTTGGGAGTATCTTCATGAAACTGAACACCATCACAATTGCAATCACCTTAGTGGCTGGTTCAAGCATTTTTGCTGCCCTTGCTTACAACGATTCACAAGTGGCTCCTGCTCCTCAAAAGACGAATGAACTAACGGTTTCAGAACCTCAAGCTACGCCTATTCAAACCAAGTCTATTGATACGACGACCTTACCTGCTTCACAACAACAGCAAGTGTCTGTGGTACTTGCCACTCTCGGTGACTACCAAGCAGAAGTGGTGGGTTACGGGGAAGCGAAGTCGCGTTACGAATTGATGTTTTCGACGGAAGTTGGTGGCCGAGTAGAAACGATCAGCTCGCAGTTTGAAACTGGGCAAGTGATTGGCCAAGGTGAAGTGATCGCTAATATCGATTCGACCAGTTACCAACAAGCGGTAACCCAAGCTAAGGCAAATGTGGCTCAAGCTCAACTGGATTTGTTGGAAGAGCAGAGACAAGGCGAACAAGCTAAGTCTGAATGGCAACGCTCTGGTTTGTCTGGCGAGCCGGATTCACCTTTAGTATTACGCGAACCACAACTGGCACAAGTAACAGCAGCCTTGGAGAACGCCAAGCTTGAATTGGTGAAGGCTGAGCAAGACCTCGAAAAAACAACCTTGGTTGCCCCTTTTGATTCGTTGGTCGTGAGCCGTGATGTTCAACCGGGAAGCTACGCACAAACGGGCGCTCAGATAGCCACGTTATACAGCGTTGATGAGGTTGAAGTTTCTGTCCCCCTTTCTGAAAGCCAATGGTTGAGCCTACCCAACAGCGATAACACCCAACTGAAAGAGCAGCCGTGGCCAGTGACTCTATCGAGTTCTGACGGTCAATTCCAATGGCAAGGTTATGTCGAGCGTGTTGAGCAGCACTTACAACAAGATACGCGTCAGCGCTCATTGATCGTGAAAGTCGATAACCCTTTGGAGCAAGAGAAAGATCTTTATCCAGGCACGTTCGTGCAAGCGACGATCTCGGGTAAGCAACTAACTCAATTGTGGGAGCTTCCGGCTTCTTCACTTTCGCAACAAGGTGACCTGTGGTTTGTGGATGACAACGGTCTGCTTTCTAAATCAAACGCGAATGTTGAATTTGAAAAGGGTGGTTTTATTTACATCGATCCTACCAAATTGAACTTGGAAATTGGTGACGGTGTTCAAGTGGTTAAGCGTCCGTTAAGTAGCTTTAAAGCGGGCATGGTCGTTCTGGCTAAGGCGGAGGGGTAGTCATGTCTCATGAGTTGAAACCGAATAACCAAGCGGACAGTAACCAGAAGCCAACTAAACCACACACTGGCGCAATCGCATGGTTCGCGAATAACTCTGTAGCAGCGAATTTGTTGTTAGTGGGCGTGATCATCATAGGCCTGTTATCACTGAACTCATTGCGTAAAGAAGCATTTCCAAGCCTTGAACCCGATGTGGTGACAGTGTCTGTGACCTATGACAGTGGTGACCCTATTCAGGCGGAAGAAGGCCTAGCGATTAAGATTGAAGATGCGTTAGAAACCGTACCGGGCATTAAGCGTATTACGTCAACTTCTGATGCGAATGGTAGCTATGTTTCGATTGAAAAAACGAGCACCTATGATCTTGATACCCTGTTAACTGACGTTAAAACTAAGGTTGATGCGATCAATAACCTGCCTTCTGGCGCTGATAATCCTGTGATTGATAAAGCTCGCATGCAAGATCATGCCTTATGGGTGCAGATCTATGGTGACGCAGACCGAGCAACGCTTCAAAGCTTAGCCGAGCAATTGAAATCAGATCTATTGAGCCAGTCATCAATTCGTGATTTGGAAATCAAGGCTAAGGCTGACCCTATGATCTCAGTTGAGGTTGATGAGAACAAGCTACAGGCATACGGCTTAACTCTGACTGACGTTTCTGAAGCGATCAATGCGGAATCTTCTGCGGCTATCTCGACGAGCCTTCGTAATGGCGAAAAAACGGTTCGTTTGAAGGTTTCTGAACAGGCGTATGAGATCCAAGATTTCAACGCGATTCCGGTGATGACGACGACTGATGGTACGCAAATTACCTTGGGTGACATTGCCAACGTTGAAGACATGTTTGCTGATGATACCTTCATGCTTTCTCGTTATAACCAACAGAATGCGATGGCAATTCAGATCGTGATGGATGAATACGGAGACGTCGTCAGCATTGTTGAACAAGCAGAGAAAGTGGTAGAGCGCTGGGAAAACAGCAACATGCTGCCTAGCGATGTCGAAATCGAAACTTGGTATGATAAAAGTACCATGATCAAAGACCGCTTAAGCCTATTGATGAAGAACGCGCTCACCGGTATTGCTTTGGTGTTCATCGTGTTAGCGGTATTCCTAAACGTGCGTGTCGCTTTCTGGGTCGCCGCTGGCTTACCGTTTGTTTTTTTTGGCACCATGTTCTTCATGACAGATACCTTCATGGGGTTAACCATCAATGAAATGACCACCTTTGGTTTCATTATGGCGCTCGGGATAGTAGTCGATGATGCGGTGGTGGTCGGGGAGAGTATCTATTCCACACGCAAAGAAGAAGGCGATTCGATAGGCAGTACCATTCGAGGTACCATGAAGGTGGCATCACCAACTATATTTGGTGTGTTAACGACAGTTGTTGCCTTCTTAGCGTTAGCGAATGTTGACGGTAAAATGGGGCAAATTTACGCTCAATTCGGCACGGTCGTGACTATCTGTTTGTTGCTGTCTTTGGTTGAGTCTAAGTTCATTCTTCCGTCGCACCTCGCTCATATTAACACTAAGCGCAGTGAGAAGAAGGGAGTGTGGGCTCGCGTTCAACATGCTGCCGATACTGGACTAGGTTGGTTTAATAAGCGTATCTACTGCCCCACAATTGAATGGGCGCTGAAACTGCGTTATGCGGTAGTGATGGTTTTCTTGTCATTGCTTATTTTAGTTGCTGGGTTACCAATGACGGGGGCGGTTCGTGTAGCGTTCTTCCCTGATATGCCGGGTGATACGGTAACTGCGGATATGTCGATGCAAAACGACGCGAGCTTTGGCCAAACACAACAAAACTTATTAGTGCTTGAAGCGGCGGCAACACAAACGGATGAAACACTGAGAGCCAAATACGGTGCTCAAGATGAAGCGTCTAAGCTGTTGAGTCTTCAAGTTATCGCGGATGCCGATGATTCTGGCCAAGTGAAAATTGAATTGGACAGCGACAGTGTCTACACATCGAACGAGTTTGCTGATGCTTGGCAAGAGACTGTGGGCCAGATGGAAGGGGTTAAGAAGCTCAAGATCTTGTCTAAAATGGAGATGGTCGACAACTTCAAAGTAGAGCTGAAAGCATGGAATGAAGAATCAGTGGCTGCGGCGGGTAATGAATTCTTAACCAAGCTGCAAGCGATTGAAGGTGTGAGTGGTATTGACCATAACTTGGATCTTGGTGAGCCTCAGTATCGTTTTGAATTAACACAGCAAGGCCGTGCGTTAGGTTTCGATACGGCAAGCCTTTCACAACAAGTATTACAGGCGTTTGGTGGTGATATCGTTCAGCAGTTCCAGCGTGGTAAGGATGAGGTAAAAGTTCGAGTTCGTTACCCTGAATCGGATCGCCAAACCATTGCGGATATCAAGCAAGCGAGCGTGAGAACCAACGACGGTACCGTGGTGCCTTTGAGCACGGTTGCTGAAGTATATTCTGATTACCAAGTATCAGAGATCACACGCATTGATAGCCAACGAGCGGTGTACATCAGTGCAGTATTAGATAAAGACGTGGTTGCACCTGCTGAGCTTGTTCATCAGTTGCAAGACACATTAGTACCCGATTTAGAAGCGCAATACCCGGGATTAACGGTCGACTTTGCTGGCGAAACGGAAGAACAAGAAGAGACGGCTAGTTCAATGATGAGTATGTTCATACTTGCCATGATAGCGATTTATACGCTGCTTGCTATCCCGCTGAAGTCTTACATTCAACCAGTGATCATCATGACAGCGATTCCATTTGGTATTGTTGGGGCAATCTTAGGGCACTGGTGGAATGACTTAACAATCAGTATCCTATCGTTAAACGGTATCCTTGCGTTGAGCGGTGTGGTGGTGAATGACAGCTTGTTGTTGGTTTCTCGTTTCAACGAGCTAATCAAAGAGCAGGGCAAGTCGGTTCACGATGCGATTGTTGAAGCGTGTTCTGGTCGACTAAGAGCGGTATTACTTACATCGGTCACGACGTTTGCAGGTTTGACGCCACTATTAAGTGAAACGTCTTTACAGGCTCAGTTCCTGATCCCTGCGGCAGCGGCGCTAGGCTACGGTATTTTGTTTGCGACGTTTATTACACTGATTCTAACGCCAGCATTGTTAATGATTCAGTGTGAGATTAAGTCTCTGATTCTTAAAGTCACAAATCGAGTCAAAGGCGTTGAACAAACGGCCTAACAATAGCTAAGCTAATGATATCTAGGCTGATAAATGCCGAGCGAGGCTCAGCAACTTCGGTCTAGGTTCATTACCGAACAAGATATTAAAGATCACTACAAAGCTACACTACAACTAACAATAGAGGTCGTCACGATGGCAGAATCCGTCACCAATAAACTCACAGATAAGCTTCAATTGCTTTTGGTTGAAGACGACCTTGATTTAGCCACTGCTGTTATTGATTACCTCGATTTAGAAGATATCCAGTGCGATCATGCAGCGAATGGTTTAGCTGGACTCAACCTCATCGAAACAAACCGATATGACGCGGTAATTCTCGATCTCAACTTACCTAAAATGAACGGCTTGCAGGTGTGTGAGAATCTCAGAACGCAGGGTATTGATACACCCGTTTTGATGCTGACTGCACGTGATACGCTTGATGATAAGCTGACAGGCTTTTCAAAAGGGGCCGATGATTACCTGGTGAAACCTTTTGCAATGGAAGAGTTGATTGTTCGAGTGCAAGTGTTGGCGAAGCGACGCAGTGGTCAGGTTCGCCGCTTGTCGGTAAGCGATTTGGAAATTGACCTAAAACAGCATCAAGCCTATCGCGATAATTCCCCTTTAAAGCTTTCGCCTACCGCACTCAAAATACTGGAAATCTTGATGCGTTCTAGCCCTAATCCTGTTTCTCGTGAGACCATTATGCAGGGCGTGTGGGGCGACGATCAACCAGACAGTAATAGCTTAAAAGTGCATATCTTCAATCTGCGTAAACAAGTCGATGCTGAACAAGACAATAAGCTGCTGCATACCATTGCGGGTAAAGGTTTTGCGATTAAGGAGTTACGACAAGCATGAAGATCAGACCAAGCTTAAGGATCTACGTTTTATTGGCTATTTTAGTCACAGGCGTGACCACGATTCTGGTTCTTTCTGCCTTGAGCGTAAACTACTTTGTCTCGGGGATGGATATCGCTATGCGTGGCTCTATGATTGCCCAAGCGCAACAAGATGCGGTAAAGCCGGGTAAGCCTATGACCAATCAAGAATTTACGGTGGCGACCCAATGGAGCGACTTGCCACAAAGTATTCAGAACAACCTTAACCAGAACGAACTGCAATTCAACCGCATGACCAAAATAATCATTGGCAAATCTATATTCTCACCTCCCGAGAAAGGCTATTTCGCCATGAAGGTGATGAAAGGTAATGAGGTTCGTTATGTTTCTGCGGTGTTTGCTCAAAAACATGACCCTTTCATTAATGATGAAGGGCTTCCGCACTTTATCACGATTCTTTTGACCGCACTGGGTGCGATCGTACTGTTTTTCGTTATCTTGGTTTTGGTGTTACGTAAGGTGGCATCGCCTGTTGAGCAGCTAAAGAACTGGGCCAAATCGCTAGATAAAGATAACCTCAGTGAACCGACACCTGATTTTCACTTCAGTGAACTGAACACCTTGGCTAACATCATTCGTGATAGTTTGAGTTCGGTTCAAAACAGCTTAGAACGAGAGCAGAAATTTTTGGGTTACGCGAGCCACGAATTACGTACTCCTATTGCGGTCACAAGAACAAATAGTGAATTGCTAGAGAAGTTGATTCAAAAGGGAAAGAGCCCAGAAAAGCAGCTTGAAGTCATTGATCGAATCAAGCGCGCGGGTTTCACCATGACAGATCTGACAGAAACCTTGTTGTGGCTTACCCGACAACAAGACAAAGATCTGCCTCTAGAAAACATACATCTCGGTGAACTGCTGCAACAAATAAACCACGATTTAAGCTATCTATTGAATGGCAAAGCCGTGGCTGTGAATCTTGAACGCGACGACACACAATGTCAGTTGCCAGTCGGACTCACTCGCATAGTGCTGACCAATTTGATTCGCAATGCTTTCCAACACACAGGAAGCGGTACCGTGGGCATCGTTCAGGTAGGCTCGAAAGTCACCATTGTTAATCACAACACTGACGGCACGATAGAAGACAATCATTTGGGCTTTGGTCTAGGGTTAGAGCTCACCGAAAAGCTGCTCGCGCAATATCAATGGCAATACCATAACCAAGAGCTGGCTGGTGGTCGTGAAGTGTGGGTGGATTTCTCGTAATGCACTGGCTCGATCGTTGGAAGGTGTATCGCTATCATCGAAAGCAGACAAACCGCTCGAATGGCGACAAGGCTAAAGCTTTAGGTTGGACTAGCGAAGAGAGCCAGTTGTGTCGCTTTGAAGTGATCGCTCGTGCAGCGGACTTCGAAAAGAAGAGTGTTTTAGATTTGGGTTGCGGCTATGGCGAGCTGTTTGAGCTGCTCGACAGCATCTATCGCATTCAATCTTATACCGGCGTTGACCAACACGCAGGCTTTCTTAAGAAGGCAAAGCAAAACTATACAGAAGATCGTTGTTGGTTTTTGTCGGGTGATATGAGCAAAATGAAACTTGAGGCGCACGACATTGTCATCGCGAGTGGTTCACTGAACTATGTCTCTCGTGATTCTGATTATCTGACAAACATGATTACTCGCATGTATGAATTGGCGAATCAGACGGTGATTTTTAATCTTCTCAATTCAAGCCAACATCCTTCACGTAATACCTTGATGAGTTATCACCCTCAGGGCGTGTATCGCTTCTGTAAAACGTTTTGTGAGGATGTTTCTTTAATAGAAGGTTACGCAGAAGGGGATTTCACGATAGTGATGAACAAAGTCTGCCTCTAAACTCAAACTCAAACCTAAGCCAGAGCGAAGCGATGGTGTGGAAAGAATAAAAAAAGCCGCAGGCCTCGAAAGGTGTGCGGCTTTTTAGGTTCTTAGATTAACCTCGGCTAGGTATGTTGCTAGTTCTTCTGCGGCTGGTTTTTAATGAGTCCGTAAGGGATGTTAGTAAACACCTTAGGGCTGCCTTCATAAGTCGGCGCTTCATTCACTTGCTGCCAATCGAGTAGCATGATTGCTAATACGTTGCGGTGTTCACCGTACTCAAGGTCAAAATCGCCAGTAATTGAAGGGATCATGCCTTGTTTCTCATCGATTGAAGCTTGAATCGCGAGTCGAGTTTTCTCTAGAACTGGGTCATCTTCTAAACCTGCCAATAAGAAGGTTAATCCAACCTCAGCAATCACATCTTCTTTCGCACGCAGCAGAATCGTATCGATGTTTTCTCTAAAGTAATCGTAGATCCATTGATGGTCTTGTTCGCTTACTTGATGTTGGTAATATTCTGAGTCGCCGAAGATGACGTGTGTCATACCATAGATCTTATTGCCGAATTGCTGGCTTGAGAGTTTTTTGTCTTTATCGTCTGGATACGCTTTTTTGAAGGTATCGACAAACTCATCAACGACATCCTGCTCACCCAGTTGGCGCAACCAGTAAACCTGATTCGCTAATTGAGCGGCCCACGCTTTCACCATGTCTTCATTGGTCACGTATCGTGAGAAGTCATAGCGACGAATGATTTCGCGTAGCTTGGCATCGTTCTTGTGTTCTAAACCGTATTCGTTAGCACGAGCCATAGAGCCTAGAAGGTCAACACCAAGGTAAAGGTATTCAGGCATGTGCTTGGTGATGTTGTAGCGTCGAATACTGCGCTCATCGTTATCACCAATATAAGATGCAACTCGCTTCTCTGAGTAGAGTACGATTTGTTCCATGGTTTGAACGTCATTCGACAGGGTGCTGAGCTTGCTTGCCACTCGAGCCATGTCGCTCCACACCGCCGCTGAATACTTATCGTCTAATGTTTGACGATACATGCGCAGCCCGTAGTGACCTTCTTTGAATGCAGGCAGGGTGTAAAGCTGGCTTTCGTAGGTGGTGCGAATTAGGTCTGCAGATTGCTTGAAAGATTGTTCTTGAGAATTGAGCGAATCTGCTTGGGATTGAACGTTCACTGCGGTTGGCGCTTGAACGTTTTCTTGTGCGTGAACGGCAACCGAGGCTGATAGCAATGTACACAGTGTGATAGTTTTTAACTTCATGTCGTGAGGTACCAAGCTGATTATTAGTCTATGTAAAATAACATTGATGAATCCTTCAATGTAAGCGTTGAGTCAATACAATGTAAGCTTTATAAGGTTCACTAACCCTTTTTGATTAAACCATTCGTTTAGTAAAGAAGTTTGAAGTGATGGATCACCCAATATTTGATAGATAGTCGACATTAGTATGGATTTTTAATGACTTAGCGGCATACTGGGGCAATAAGCCAGAAATGAGCCGTTATAAGGCAGTATATAGAACAATAGTGTTAGAGGTTCGTAAATGCCAAGTGGTTCTAGCAAGCAGTGGTCTGCCAGAGTAGTATCTTTTCTTTTTTTCCTTGCGATAGTAAGCGCAATTGAGTTCTTTCATGCCAAGCAATTAACTTTTCTTAAAAACGAATCGTATTCAGAGGCAAAAAAGCAACTATCCATTATTCGTTCTCGGATTGAAGCCGCGATCGTGTCAGATATGTATATCCTCAATAATTTCTCGACCTTAGTGACCATCAACCCCGATGGTGAGGTGAAAAATTGGGATAAGATTGCTGAGAATATCATTCAAGATGGCTTCCATATTCGACTTATCGGACTCGCCAAAGACGACATTCTAAACTTTGTTTACCCGATGGAAGGTAATGAGCAGATTCTCGGTATTAATTATCGTGATCACCCAAATCAATGGGAGTCTGTTGAGATAGCCCGTAATCTTGGCAACACCTTTATTGCCGGTCCTTTTGAGCTGTTTCAAGGTGGACAAGCCCTCATTGCACGCACTCCGATCTTCCGAGACCCGCCTTTCAATCAAGATTACTGGGGTGTCTCCAGTGCTGTTATCGGTTTAGATGAGCTGTTTGAAGATGTTGGAATCGGCAAGATAGAGAACAAGTATGAATTAGCAATTCGTGGTGCAAACAGTTCAGGGAAAGATGGCGCTGTCTTTTATGGCACTCAGGATGTGTTCGATAATGCGTTCGCCACTGAACAGGTGAGTTTCCCATACGGGGGTTGGTACCTTGCTCTCTCCGGTAACGAACATGTATTGATGGATGAGCCTTGGTATCGCATCCAAGCGGTAAGGCTGGTAGGCTACTCCATTATATTAGTGTTGGCGTTTGCCTTCTTTACTATTTATCGTCTGTACCGGATTGCAGATAGCCGCTCTATGCATGATGAGCTAACGATGTTACCGAATCGTCGATACTTCATGTATAGCCTCAAACAGGCCTTCAAAACCACTCAAAAACAGAGAGCGAGAACCTTTGCCGTTGTAAATATCGACCTCGATGGGTTTAAAGCAATCAACGACACTTATGGTCACGCGGCAGGCGATCAGGTATTGATTGAGTGTGCTAACCGCATCAGAAGTGAGCTGCGTGTTTCAGATATCGTCGCAAGGATAGGCGGTGATGAGTTCTTGGTCTTGTTGCCACGCATTATCGATGATCAACACGTATCGTCGATCGTGACTAAACTACGAAAGGCGATATGCTCGGCACCAGTTGTGTACGACGCGCACTCTATTTATCTCAGAATCAGTGTGGGTTGGGTTATTCACAATAACAACTACAATGATGTCGATGCGCTCTTAAAAGCCGCTGATGAAAAAATGTACGAACAGAAGCGACAAGTTATCTAGGTTGAATTTTAGCTGCGATTAGAATTTAGTTGCTGAATGGGGGGAAAAGCCTCAGAATACCGCGCTTTGCTCCGTATCAATGTATTTGATGAGCAAAAGCTGAAGCAACGCACTTTTTAACGTGTTGCTCATACTAAATGTTATTCAACTGAGAAAATAATCTATGAGTTTTACCTCCCTTGGCCTTTCTGAACCGATCCTTAAAGCTATTGAAGCACAAGGTTACGATAAGCCATCACCAATACAAGAGAAAGCCGTGCCAGCTGTCCTAACGGGCAAAGATGTTATGGCCGCTGCTCAAACAGGTACAGGTAAAACTGCAGGCTTCACGCTACCTATTCTTGAAATGTTATCGAAAGGTACTCGCGTACGTCAGAACCAAGTTCGTGCGCTCGTGCTAACGCCAACTCGTGAGCTTGCTGCGCAAGTGAATGGCAGCGTAGTGAAGTACGGTATTAACTTACCGCTGACTTCGACGGTAGTGTTTGGTGGTGTGAAGATTAACCCTCAGATGCAAAAACTGCGTAAAGGTAGTGACGTGTTGGTGGCAACACCTGGTCGTCTACTTGACCTATACAACCAAAATGCAGTGCGTTTTGACCAACTAGAAATCCTAGTGCTAGATGAAGCGGACCGCATGCTAGACATGGGTTTCATCCGCGATATTCGTAAGATCTTAGCTTTCTTGCCTAAGAAGCGTCAGAACCTACTGTTCTCAGCGACGTTCTCTGATGATATCCGCAGCTTAGCGAAAGGCTTAGTGAACAATCCTGTTGAGATTTCAGTAAGCCCTGCAAACTCGACGGCAAAAACGGTTGAGCAAAGCATCTACCCAGTAGACAAAAAGAAAAAGAGCGCAATGCTAGCGAAGCTAATCAAAGATAACGATTGGCAACAAGTGTTGGTGTTCAGCAAGACCAAACACGGTGCGAACAAGCTTGCTCGCTTCCTTGAAGAGCAAGACATCACTGCTGCACCTATCCATGGTAACAAGAGCCAAGGTGCACGTACTAAAGCCTTAGAGAACTTCAAAACAGGTAAGGTACGAGTACTTGTTGCAACTGATATCGCCGCTCGTGGTATCGATATCCCGCAACTGCCTCAAGTAGTTAACTTCGATCTTCCTCATGTATCAGAAGACTATGTACACCGTATCGGTCGTACTGGCCGTGCAGGTGAAGTAGGTAAAGCGATTTCATTGGTTTGTGCTGATGAAGTGGGTGAGCTGTTCGGTATTGAACGCCTGATTCAACAAGTGCTAGAGCGTCGTGAACTGGAAGGTTTCTCTCCAGTAAATAAGTTACCTGAGTCTCGGTTGGATTCACGTCCAATCAAGCCTAAGAAACCGAAGAAAGCAAAACAGCCACGTGAACATGCTGATGGTCAACGCTCTGGTGATAACGCTCGCGGGCACAAGCCAGCAGGTAAGAACAAGCGTCATGTAGCTGGTAATGGTTCGGCTCCAAAGCGTAAGCCGACATCTGGTAAGAAACCTGCTGAAAACAACTCAGCTGCGACAACTGAAGATAAATCAGTAAGAAACAACGGCAGCAACTTTAAACGCGGTAGTGCGGGCAATAAACCTGCTGCAAATAACGCAGGTGCTCAGAACACTCTGAGCAAACCAAGCGGTGCGGGTAAATCTAACGGTACTGGTAAGCCAAACAACGCGGGTAAACCTGCAGGCAAACCTAAGAAGTCTGGTTACGGCGGTAGCTACGGCCCAAGCAAGTCGTCAAATAAGCCGACAAGCAACAAACCTTCTACAAACAAACCGTCTCGAAGCCGTTCTAAGCCAGCTCCTCAGAAGTAATCTTTTCTGAGATATTGAAAGAGCAACGAACATGAGCCGCTTTATAAAAAGGCGTCTCGTGGGTTAAGTTCTTTCTGTCATAGAAATCGAATAAGCGCGAATATTGAATCTCAATGTTCGCGTTTTTTTATGGGCGTTGTTTAGGGTGTTGTTTATGTTGAGTAACCGTATAGCTTGAGTAAGCTAGGGGAGGTTTATTGCTGTTTAAAGTGATTGAATCTAAGGGAAATATGACATTTTTGGGAAGGGTAATGAATCTTTAATTATTCATTAATAATAACATAATCACTAGCGTTTTTGTTGGATTTTGCAATTTGCAATTCCAGTTTGCAAAACAAACAAGGATATCCGGCCAATACGTGTCCAGATGCGTAGTAAATACGTGTTTTAAAAGTTGGCACGCATGCTGCATTAGTAATGGTGACCCTTCTTAAGCCGAGGGTCACCTAGCCAACTGACGTTGTTAGTGAACCTTTTTTGTTCACACAAAATATATGACCAATCATCCTTATTGTGATTGGTTTTTTTTTGCCTGAAATTTAGGTTCTATTTTTTGTTATTACTTTTTTACTCACCACACTTAGAGTAACAGCTTGGTTGGCGTGGGCATTCTCCACCTCTGGAGCAGATAAGCCTCGCCTCTGTCTCAATCCCACGTTCAATCCAATTTATATTTAGAATCTTGGCTATTGTCGTGAGATCTTTTTTGATGTTACGCGGAATTGCCACAGAGCCACCATTGTTAACGCATGACGCTTTAAGCTGCTCTGCTATGTCTCTTGAATTACCGCCTTGAGCATCAATCGCAGGGTTGAGATCTATACCAGCACACAACACACGATTGTTACCCGCAGGATCCGTCATATTGATGGATTCACAACAGTAGATTCTAGGCTCATCTCCGACATTCAAAATGGAGATTTGAGCCGAGCTACCCGCACGGGGCTCAGATAATCGACGGAACACAGCCCAATGTTGACATGGGTCAGCGACCGTTCTCATATTTCCCCAAGGTAGCGGAATCCCGTTCCCGCGATATACCGCCTTGAGTTTCCCCGGCCCATAAGCATCAAAGTAGTGCCAGTGAGGGTAGGGCGATACTACAGTCATTCGACGCATCGCAACAGAGGGGGAAACCCCTGCTCTTTTGTGAACGTCGATTTCGTAACCAGTGCGGTCAAGTAGCTGCCTAAACGGGACTTTCGGGCACAGAAGTGCGCCAGCAAAGAAGCTGGATTCAAAGTCTCGCCATGCTTGAAGAATATCTTGGGAGTTGAGCTGTGAAGAGCCTGATACCTGGTTGTCGTCCCACGTGTTGTTGTTACCGACCGACAACACACTCTTTAGGCCTTCTTTGCTGTGCAGAATGCAATGACCGATATAAACCGAAAGGTCGTATTTCAGACGAGTTGGATACTCTTTAAGAATCTCGTTTAAGAAGATAGTACCGGGAGGCTCAAAGAAGGATGTCACCAACTGCTTAGCGTTAATTCCGAGCTCATCGACTACGTCTTGCGGCGTTCGCGTTACCCAGCGGATGTTGATTCCTAGGCTTCTAGCGATGTCTATCAGGTCTTCTACGCTGAGGTTAAGACGTTTTAAGCCTACTTCTTCCGCAGCGCGCTCAAGGTCAGGGAAGTGGTTCTGGTTGCTCTCTTGGTGTGCTCGAATCAAGAGGTGCGCAAACTGGCGGCCTGAAATGCCCGTTTGTGACAGCATCTCAGGAATCGCAATTTGCAGGATGTCGTTTGAGAATAGGAAGCTCGGCTCGAGCGCCATGCCACTTATCCCACCACGATTCCCCTTATCAGGAGCAATGGCTTGTTGTTCAGATTCGTCGTCGAGGAACCACGT
>NZ_JBFRTU010000009.1:30286-66839 GCF_041474275.1 Vibrio sp. 10N.222.52.B7
CGCTTTCCACGTTCAATCATTGAAAGGTAAGAAACGGAAGGAGCACATTCTGGGTCGATTCTAATACAACGCGCAGACAGGTCTTCCATCGTTAAATGGTTACGTTTTCTTAGGTTACGTATTTTCGTACCTAGGAAATGTGACTGACGAACTAAACTTTTTGACAAGGCCATATTTGTAAAATTCACATTGTAAAATTTTTGTTGTGAAATTGTATGTAAAAAAGCGCTAATCTACAAACTAAGCAATTCACAAAATGACAAATAAATTAAACGTTAGTTTGGAATAATTGCTCTAGGACACATTTTTGCTGTAGAAATCGGTGGTTATCACCGGACTGGTCAAGAGGGAAAGACTATGAATATGCTTACATTCGATAAAACAGAAATCCAAAAACAATCAAAGCCATTTATCGCTGAAGCTGTCTTTGCCGTGGAGACAATCAATGCTAATCAGCAAACTGAAAAGCAAGTGAAAGCAAAGCAGCTGCTTGATCGACTATTCCCACTAGAGAATGGCTCACATCAAGACGTAACCAGCTACGTAGTCGATTACCGCCATATTATGGCTTACTTTAAAGACGGTCAGCACAGCGGTCTGAAGCACCCTAAGCAGTTTGTAGCGTACATGGGTGAGAAGAACGACCCAGACTCTATCTTGTTTCGAGATGGCAGTGGCAGCCACCTAGAGGTGATGTTTGGTTGCCACAAAGGGACAGGTTGTATTGAGCTAGTAGAAATTGATGATATTCAGTTGGAATCATGCACCACGTTTGGCCAATCACCAATGGAAGCAACAACCACAATGCGTGAAGAGACCATTGCAGCGATGCGCCACTGGATCAGTTTGATTCAAGGTGACGCAAAGGGTAAACCAAAGGCATGCAGTGAAGATAAAGAGTTCAGAGCAAAGAGTGGTGAAGACTACTGCTTGAATTATTGCTTCCAGATCTAACGGTGAATCCTAGTTAGCTAAAGTAATTTATACAACTAAAGAAAAAGCCCCGAAGATAATGTCTTTGGGGCTTTCTAGTCTCAATACGAGCCGACTAATATGTCGATAAGAGCATTGTTGGTGTGTTTTACAAAGGCATGACTCGGTTACGGCCAAGTGATTTCGCTTCATAAAGTAGCTTATCAGCACGTTCAATCAGCGATTGAGCTGATTCGCCGGGTTCAAGTTCAGCGACACCAAACGATGCAGTGATACTGCCGACTTGTTGACCACTGCGGCGATCTTTAATCGACAGCTTTTCTAGAGAGCGACGATTGGTATCAGCGAGTTGACGAGCAATACGCAAAGACTTGTTAGGCACAATCAGCGCGAACTCTTCACCACCAAATCGATAGGCAGAAATACCTTCACGGCAACTTAACTTCAGCTTGCGAGCGATCGCTTTAAGCACCATATCGCCAAACAAGTGGCCATAGGTGTCGTTGAAATTTTTAAAGTGGTCGATATCGAGAAGAATCAGACACAAAGATTGTTGTGCTTCACACAGGGTTTCTATGTCACGGTCGAAAGAGCGACGGTTATAGAGTGTGGTTGTACTATCGAAAAGCGCATCTTTCTGAACTTCTACTAACTGGGTTTTTAGCTTGGTGATCTCTGAGGTTGCAGAGTTTAGCTGAGAGTTTAAAAACTGAGTAGAGTGACGAATATGACGGGATTCAGACACCAGCTGTCGAACTAAGGACATGACTTCATCAATAGATAGGCTTTCATTATCAACACGAGCCAAGTCCTCGAAGCTTTTATCGATCATGTCAGAAAAAGCGGAGGTGTCGGTCAGGGTGTCATTCATTGAATTGGAAACTTCAGAAACTAACAGTTCCAAATTAGCGCGAAGGTCATTGATATTGGTTTCGGATTTGCTGGCAACATAATTGTTGTATAGCTGCTCACCAACGGCAGGAGGACAAATACCGTAGTGTTCTAAAATACCATCCATGTCTTGAGTCAGCTGGGGAATAGCGTTATCGACATAGGTGTACCAAAGTGCGTAATTTGCAGGTGTCGTTGACACCCTGTTCTTCATCATAAGAGGCACCGCTTTTTTTAGATTTGCGGTGGATTTCTGAAATTCGTCTTTGTTCATTATTTTTACTGCAGATACCAAAACAACTAAGCCACTTGCGAACAAGGTTAGCGGATTTCGAAGGTCTTTGCTTTAAAAATTATATGATTAGTGGATGAGGGTTGGATAAATAACTCATTTTTATTATGAATATCGATTGCGTATTCATAAGCGTAATCTAATGGATTGTTCTTTAACCATATTTGGGCTTATCAAACTTTCGGCGTAGCGTGAGTTAGTATCAAAAGATTGCTGAGAATTAAGTGTTGTCTAGGGAGGTGCATACAAAAAGTGACGTAAATTGATCGTTGAGCTTTAACTGAGAAAGTCTAGGTTGAGGACGCTTGGCTGGTGATTTGCATTTGTTCAGAGTTTACGGGGGAAAGCCTGTATCGAGAGGGGAAATGTTTATGAGCAGGCATAAAAAAGCGCCGATAAAAATCAGCGCTTTAAAATTCTTTTTAGCTATAAGAGCTAATTATTGAGCAACAACGTTTGCTGCTTGTAGGCCTTTTTGACCGTTTTCAACTTCGAAAGAAACCTTTTGGCCTTCTTTCAGAGTTTTGAAGCCTTCAGAAACGATTGCACGGAAGTGTACGAATACGTCAGCGCCGCCGTTGTCTTGAGAAATGAAGCCGAAACCTTTCTCTTCGTTAAACCATTTTACAGTGCCAGTATTTGTGTTAGACATAATTTGTCCCTTATTCATAAATTTTCTAAGTTGTTGATTGCATTTAATGCAATGCGCTGATAATTGAATTATTTAATATTGCTAAGAAATAAGGAAAAACTACTTACAAAAACGGGTAACGATTTTACATGTCAATTTTTTACTATTCATCTAACTTAAATAACTCCGGCTAACAGAGCGAGAGCATGTTAACACAGTCTTTTGAGATGTACACGCATTGCTTAAGAAATTTGTGCTTTTTTTGTCATACCGTGCGAATGTACAAGATTTACACTGATTTAGTGATAGTTTTGTCGCTTCGTCCAACACAACAAAAGGAAGCATCTCAGCTTCCTTTTGATCATTAGTATAGACGATATTAACGCTTAAAGTTGATATCTTCAGTTTGATCTAAATTTATTTTTGTTTTCGCTGGTTGAGTCTCTGCAATCACCTTACCGTGTCGTATTGAGTACTGCACTGGTACTTGGCGGCGCACTGCATCAAAGCCATTGTCAGCAGGAAGAATCAGTAAGTTACCTGGCTTACCTTCTTCGATGCCGAAGTTGTCTTGTATGTTCAATGTGCGAGCAGAGTTCTTGCTGATCAAATCAAGTGAGTTGTTGATTTGATCGTAGCCCATAACCTGTGTCACATGCAGTCCCATGTGCAGAACTTGAAGCATGTTCGCTGTGCCCAGTGGGTACCATGGGTCAAACACATCATCGTGGCCAAAACAAACGTTGATGTTTGCTGCTAGCATCTCTTTAACGCGCGTTACACCGCGGCGTTTCGGGTAATCGTCGAAACGGCCCTGTAAGTGAATGTTCACTAACGGGTTTGCCACGAAGTTGATACCAGACATCTTCAATAGACGGAATAGGCGAGATGCGTAAGCACCGTTGTAAGAGCCCATTGCAGTCGTGTGGCTAGCGGTTACTTTCTCGCCCATTTCAAACTTATGAGCAAGAGCTGCTAATGTTTCCACAAAGCGAGACTGTTCGTCGTCGATTTCATCACAGTGAACGTCGATCAGACAGTCGTACTTACGTGCAAGCTCGAACACGTAATGCAGAGATTCAACACCGTATTCACGAGTGAATTCGAAGTGAGGGATAGCACCGATAACGTCAGCGCCGATCTTCACTGCTTCTTCAAGCAACTCTTTGCCGTTAGGGTATGAAAGGATGCCTTCTTGAGGGAATGCAACGATCTGGATGTCGACCCACTCTTTCATCTCTTCACGAACTTCAACCATCGCTCTTAACGCAACGAGTGTTGGGTCTGACACATCAACGTGCGTACGAACGTGTTGAACACCGTTAGCTATCTGCCATTTCAGTGTTTGCTTGGCACGAGACTTTACGTCTTCGATTGATAGCAGTTCTTTACGCTCAGCCCAACGCTCAATACCTTCAAACAAAGTGCCAGAGATGTTCCAGTTAGGCTCACCAGCAGTTTGAGTAGTATCTAGGTGGATGTGCGGTTCACAGAAAGGAGTAACTGCAATGCCACCTTCAGCATCAAGGATGTCGCCTTGATGATTGATTTGCGCGCCATTATCGAGAATGCGAGAAAATTGACCATTTTCAATCAGAATCTGTTTCAAGCCTTCTTGGTCTTGAAGTTTCGCGTTCTTGATTAATAAGGTTGTCATAGTGTGTCCTTAAGCGGCCTGAGATTTCAGAGCTTTTTTGTTCAATAGAGGATTAAGCACGAGGTAACTGATTGCACCACCTAACACTGCGTTCAAAGGAACAACGCCAGGTAGGAAGTGACCAGCGGCTACGCCTGTTGCTACCGCGATAATGCCAGCCCAGTTAACGGTTTGGAACTCTGCATTTGCAAAATCTTTGTAACGTTTACGGTTCGCGAAGAAGTCGGCGATGATTACGCCACCAATTGGTGGAATCGCCAGCGAAAGGAAGGTTAACCAACCAACGAAGTTGTTGTATAACCAAAGTGCGAAAATCGTACCGATAATGCCGTTAATGATTGACATTGTAGTACTTGAGCGACCAGTGATGTTAGATAAACCCAAACCGGATGCATAAAGTGCATTTTCATTGGTTGTCCAGATATTCAAGCCAAGCACGATGATGGCTGGAAGCAGCAGACCTTGCGCGATCATCACATCTGAAATATCAGCCTGACCGGTTGCTGCTGCTCCTGCTGCGCCGAAGATAAACATCAGCGAGTTACCGATGAAGAACGCAACCATAGTAATTAATACTGCGCTTGCTGGCTTTTTACCAAAGCGAACGAAATCGGCCGTTAACGTACCCGCACTTACGAACGAACCTACAACCATTGCAAGAGCCATTGAAAAGTCCATTGGCGTCTCTGGTTTAATAAGTTGCAATTGCTCTAGTCCACCAACACTGTCTACCGCAGTCAGTACTGAGTAACCACCCAGAATCGCAATCGCAGGCACTGCAATCGCTGAAAGCACCATTAGCGCTTGAATGCCGAAGTACACTGTACCCGTCATCAATAAGCCAGATACGATAATCAAGGTGTTGGTATCAATGCCCGTTGCTTTTTGTACTGGAATAGCAAACATCGCAACACCCACACCAAACCAACCGACTTGTGTACCACCAAGTAAAGCAGAAGGAAGCCATGAGCCTTTAGTACCGAAAGAGAAACGAGCAAGGAGGTGGGTAGAGAGGCCAGTAGATGAGCCGATGTAGCCAAGAAAAGAAGTGTAAATACCGAGGATTAGGTTACCGATGAGAACGGCGAGGAAGAAATCGTTGAATGAAAGACCTGTCCCGAGTGAACCACCTGTCCACATACTTGCAGAGAAGAAAGTGAGTCCAAGCATTACCATGGTGAGTGAAGCGACTCCTTTCCTAGCCGATGTAGGAACCGGCCCTAGACTGTAGTTATTATCAGCAGCCATTTTTTACCTCCGCAAATGATCAAAATTAAAATTAACGGTCGCCGTATTGCAGGCAAACTTGCGCATTATGGTGATATAAATCACATAGTCAATGCTAATTTTGTCAATAATTGCCCATAAAAACCAGTTATTGCAGTAATTATCTTGTAAAACATAGGGTTATTTTCTGTCTTTATTTAAAAAAAACAAATAGAAAACGTTTTCTATAATGCGTTGGTTATCTGCTGTTCTTGGTTGGCTATGAATGCTTATTATTATACGTCTGAATGGGTGTCTGTATCGAAAAAGAGGGCGGTTGGCCAAACTGCAGGCAAAAAAATAGCCAATCGCAATAATCGCAATTGGCCTATATATTTTGTGAACAAGAATAGGTTCACTAACAACGTCAGTTGGCTAGGTGACCCTCGGCTTAAGAAGGGTCAATTTATACATTGCAGTTAGTGTGCCAACTTTTAAAACCACGTAAAACGGCAGTTTTATAGCAATCTGGTGCGTATTTGAGCGTTTAATTTGCGTTTTTGAAATGCCCAATTGCAAAATGCAATTGCGATTTGCAACTTTAGAGTGTTTATTCGTTTTTCGGGTTTGTGTTCTTTCTGGCGACGAATGGTGAAATAAACAAAAAGCCCGTGCGATCTAAGAGCGCACGGGCTTGGGTATTGTTTCACCAATAGGAAGTATTAGATGGAGTAGAAGAAGTACAGTTGAGACTTCATTCTAATGATGATCCCGCGTATTACGTCTAGGAACGCCATAAAGCTGATAGGCTTCTCACCGCTTACCCACGCTAATCCGACAGAGCCAACAGGAATATCGTAACCCTCTGCCTCATCAATTTTTAAACGAACAAAGTGGTGCTTGTTCTGAAGGTTTTTGCCTGTGGTAACACGAACCTGCTCATCGATACCCAGCAAACTTGCTTGCGCTTCACCAGTGGCCTCTACAATGCCTTCTACGGTTGCAGAGAACACTTTTCCTGGGTATACCGCTGTCGCAAATTCCGCAGGTTGACCGACCTTAATATTACGAATCGCTTGGTGGTTAACTCGCATCAGCACGTACTTCTCTTCGGTATACATCTGGATACGAGGCATCATTGAAACACGCTGACCTTCACGAAGAATAAAGTTTGTTACAAAGCCGTCAGTCGGTGCCGTGACTTTGGTGCTGTTCAAGTCCCATTGTGCTTGTGCCATTGTTGCCTTTGCTGAATCGACCTCAGTTTGCTTCTTGCTCACATTGGTTTCAGCTTTGTGGATGTTCAACTTCGCATTCTCGGCATCGACTTCTTTCTTGCTAAGCTGAGATTCCAATGTCGTAACGTTATACGTCGCTAAGTCTACCTTTGCTGTTTGTTGGTCGATGTCAGTTTCAGTGATCGTATGTTCTACCACTTTGTTTTGCTTCTGGTAACGATCAAGGGTCTTTGACTGCAGTACTAAGTCTGTTTTAGCCGAATCTATTTGTGCGACTGAAGCTTTGATGTCTTCAAGCGCCGATTGATAGCTGACTTTTGCAATGCTCACTTCTTGACGAGCTGTGTCTAAAGCGACCTCTGCAGATTCAAGTTGAACGCTGGCTTTGTCTCTTGCGATGACATATTTAGTGTCATCAATTTCGTAAATTAGCTGTCCTTCAGTCACATCCTGGTTTGGGTCGATGTGGACTTTGGAAGTTTTTCCCGACACATTAGTTGAATCGGGACGCAGCTGAATATGTGGAGACTGAACCACTGAGCCTCCCGATAGATCCATCGGAGTAAAATTGAGTAGGCCAACCCATACAAACAGCAACCAAGATGTACCCCCTAGGTACGCAAACGCCTTGGTGCCTTTGTTCCAAGGCATACCAACAAGTCTGAGTAAGTAAATGAACAGTGCCCAAATTGCCAAGCCTTCTAACATGTTTGGCTCTCCTCATCTTGCTTGTCGGAAGTTGTTTGCTCCTTGGTTGTGGTCGGTGACTTCCATGTGTCTCTTAGATTGATGATGGCTTTTTCCATATCAACGAAGGCCAAAATTACTGCTAGTACCCATACCCAGTGCCATACAAAACCAATCCATGTTAATGCGGTGATCAAACCGAGTTGTTGATGCTCTTTACTGTGAGCCTTGTTGATTGGTAATTCATGCACACGCCAGAAGCCGTAACATGCAGCAGCGATGGTTGCGACTAACACTACGCCTGCAACTACGTGTAGTGCGGTATCTGCGCCGGTTCCGACAAATGGGACACTAACTAAACTCATTGATATACCCTAGGTTAAATTGAGCACCGAGTGTTATTGATATCAGATTTAGAAGTTGATAATTTACCAATTACTTTAATAATGATGTCATTATGATTTGATCTGTAATAGTGACTTCTAAGTATGGTGGCTAATGAACAATTGTAACTTCTTAAGAGCATTGGGTATTTTGGGTATTTACCAATACGCAACGACTAATAAGGCTGTGAATACTGAGCAATTAGGTATTCCTAAATCGGTGTTTAATAACCCGATGAACCTTATCCCCGTAAGTGAAGTGGACAAATGGTATGGCTTACTTGAACAACAAACCGGTGATTCCGATATTATCTTGAAGCTGGCTGATAGAGTGGATATTGAAAGGCTAGGTCCTCTCTCTAACTGGTTTTTCTCGGGGCACGATCTGGCGTCGTCTATACGCCGAGTTAACATCGGGTTGCACTGTTTGCAGTCCGGGGCTTTTCTATATGGCGCTCAAGTCGGTAATTTCATCAAATGGTGCTACGACAATCCTGCTTATACTGAGGTGGGTAAAGTTCATGACTCAATTCGAGTTGCCATCTTTATGATGAAGATATTAAGGCGTTACTTGGGAGACGACTTTACTCCCGCAGCCGTCTCTATCGCAGGTTATCGCGAGAACACTCAACTCTATCAAGAGTATTTTGGGTGCAATATTCAGTGGGGCCAGCCACGAACTGAAATCTGGATACCAAGCCAGTCGAGGTTATCGAGCAATCAAGCCCCTTCTAGCGGCAAGATGAGCTTGGCAATGAACTTTCATGACTTAGATAATTACCTCAACATGCCTGATGCCGCGGATGAGCATAAGGTGACCTATGAGATGATCAATTACAGTCGCCATTTCGGCCTGCCAACACTGCATAAAGTGTCGAGTTTGCTTGGGTTATCTGAACAGCAATTTCAACGTCGATTGCATAACTTAGGCATCAACTTTTCTACCATTATGGGCTATGCGTTAAGTAATGTGGCGGTGGAGTTGTTGATGTATTCAGTGCCAATAGATAAAGTCGCGACGAGGCTCGGCTATACCAATGTCGCGAGCTTTAATCGGATGTTTAAGAAACATCGAGGTTTGACACCCAAGCAATATGTTGAGCGCCTAAAAACTGGCCTGTAACTATTCAGAGCTATCTTATGGTTCGTTTATGGATCAGGCTGGACAAGTAAACCATCCCCCAAGTACTCAAAATGAAAGGGGCGGTGAGTGGTAACAGTGACAGTTCATGAAAACCAAGTGTGATGAGACAGCTTAACAGCATGCCTAATAGGATTAACGGCCAACGGATTCGCGGATAGGGCACAAGTGCTAAAGTGGCAAGAATGGCGTTGTACCCGTAAAGACCTTGGGCTACCAGTTCGTTAGAAGCGCCAATCAACCCGCTAAATACGGTGCTAATTATTACTGCGAGCATAACCCAAATGGCATGCTTGATATTGTTGAGTGCGATGGCGACTAAGATAACGAGCCCCGACAACGCATTTTCGATGAAGCTGACTTGGCTTATCCCTTTTAACAACGGGATCACCACTGTCGGCAGGTTGAACCACGAGTTAGCCTCAATACTGATGAGTGGCATCAGTGCGGAATCAGGTGCAGAAAACGCTGACAGCTCAAAGGTTGATTGGATAATATAAATCAGCCAAGTGGTGAGGATAAAGGCGCTAGTGTAACCGCGATATTTCTCAAAACTGAATACGATGTGGGCAATCGGCACCGTGAGTAATGCACCTAACGCAGTCACTAAAGCCAATAATGGTGTCACACCAAAAAAGTTACCGATAAATAAACCAATCAAAGCGCCATTTAGCGCGTACATTCCACTATCAATGTCGTCAACTGACTTGTTGGTGTTGGTGTTGGTGTTGGTGTACATATAGCCATAGAAAGCTAATGCATAGCTGCAACTGGCGCCAAGTAAGGTAAGAAAAGCCAGCGCCAGTGACTCAATAGAAATGGCAAGCAACAGCAAAGTCGACGTCATGATAGACGGTGTGAAATAGACTTGCCCAATGCCATTGAGCAAGCCTTGAAACGGCAGAATATCCTTGTTCGTTTTCATCGTCTGATTACATTATTGAGTCATGTTAAATTTTTGTAATTCAGATTGTATACAATTTTATCAAGTTCACCATCTTCGAGTGTTAATTCTGATACCAGCGTTCACCATAAGCTTGTTGGTAATCTGGTGTTTCAATGATGCCTTCTTGTTCTGGAACGGTTTCTAACGGCCCAACAACAGTTCTATAGGGTAATACGCCAGCCCAAACTGGAATGTCCATATCGGCTTTATCATCATTCACTCCATGTTTACCAATCTTCACGGAAGCTTCTGTTAAAGGTATCGCCAACAACTCGGTCGCAGTGAGTTCTTTTTCATTACTGAGCCTCACTTCATCGGTTCTGCCCGGTGCGATTTGCTCAATAAAGATATTCAACAAGCGATCCTTTTCTTGATTGTCATCGATGACTGAAAATGACCCCAATACCACAGCAGAACGATAATGCGCACTATGATGAAATGCCGAACGAGCCAGCACCCAACCATCGAACAAGGTGAACGTTAAACAGGTTGGTTCTCCCTTTTTTAGTCCTTTTAGTAGGCGACTGTTTTTAGCTCCATGAATGTAGACTATATCACCCACTCGCCACGCGAGCATCGGGATGACCATTGGTCCTTGTTCGCCCTGCAATGCAATGTGTGCGATTAAGCTCTCATCAATAATTTGGTGCAGTTTCTCTTGTTCAAATACGGCTTTGTGAGCCCCTTTTTTAATCGTGGTTCTTTTCGTGTTAGATAACATAATCGCTCCTTAATCATTGCCTTTTGATTAATGTAGCGATTAACTGGTCTATTAAATAGAGCCACTTTTAAACACTATTTGGATCCAGTTATGCAGCCTATCGATGTCGGTGATCTACAGTTAGACGAACAACACGGCACGCGTCAAACCGCCTTGTTCCACGCGATAAGAGAGAAGATCGTTCAAGATTTATGGAGCAAGGGCAGTAAGTTACCTTCAACACGTAAGTTGGCTGTCGAGTTATCGGTGAGTCGAAATACGGTGATTTATGCGTACGAACAACTGGTTACTGAAGGCTATATCGAGAGTAAGCAAGGCTCAGGGTTTTATGTCTCGGTTGAACAACCAGAACACTTTCTAAGTTTGTCTAAGCCAAACAGTGTTCAGGATCCGAAGGTCAAACAAACAGTCAGTAAACCGAGTACAAACATAGCGACACCTAACGACATTAACCGCAGCTTTGCCCCAGGAGTTCCTGACTTAGATGCGTTCCCTTTTGCGAAATGGCAGAGGTTGCTGCAACGTCACTCTACACGTCAGAACATTGCGGGCAATCAAGAGGTTCAGGGAAGCTCAGCCTTGAGGGAAGCGTTGAGTGGGTATCTTGCAAGCAGTCGTTCCGTTCATTGTAATGCCGACAGAATCATCATCACCGCAGGTGCGCAGCAAGCCATCTCAATCGGATTAATGGCAACGTTAGCGATGGGCGACAAAATCCTCGTGGAGGAACCCGGTTATCGACAAGTACATAAAATTATCGATCTGTTGAGACTAGAGTTAGAAGGTGTAAGTGTGCGTGAAAAGGTGGGGTTGGATATTGAGAAAGTGTTGGCCAGTAATGCTAAGGCTCTGTATGTCACACCGAGTAACCAATACCCAATGGGCACGACTTTAAATACTGAGCAACGCCTTAAACTGATCGACTGGGCCAATCAACATCAGTCATGGATCATTGAAGATGACTATGACAGTGAGTTCCAGTTTGCTCATCGCCCTTACACCAGTATGCAAGGCTTAGCGGGTAAACTCGGGTTTGATGAACGAATCATTTATGTTGGTTCGCTGAGTAAAGTCATGTTCAACGGACTCCGCTTAGGTTACTTAGTGGTGCCAGAAAGTCTGGTGGCGAAGTGTCTTGAGATCAAAGACGCGCTCACTGGAGACACGGCGTCCCACACACAGGAAGCTTTGGCGGATTTTGTTCGAGAAGGCGACTTGCTGCGTCATATTAGAATGATGCGTCGGTCATACAAACTCAAGTATGAAGCGATGATAGAAGCGATTGAAAGCGAGTTTAACGGTGATCTTGAAGTGATCAGTCAGGCGGCAGGGCTACATGTGACCGTGAAGTGGTATCAAGGTATATCTGAACATGAGTGGAGCCGACGAGCTGATCTTCAAAATATCATCATTCGTCCGTTTGATTTTTATGAGTACGGTTCGAGTGATGCTCGTGATTGGAGTGGGGCGGTGCTAGGGTTTGGAAATATCCCTCTGGCTGAGATAAAGCCGAAGATCAAACAGATCGCTCGGCTTTTTTATCAGTGATATTGGTAGGTATCGTTTACAGCTTGTCGACAGAAACGGTGGGTTTACCCAACCACTTTCGCCAAGGGAGTGACAATGTCACAAAGATAGTCACGGCATAGAGCATCGACCAACTTAAACAGATAAACACCAAGGTACAGATGACCAATGAAAGCATGGCTGTGTATCTAGATGCGCCTGTTAGTAATCGGCAAGCGGCTAACATCGCGAGCAGATAAACCAGAACAAAAATACCGTTGGCGAGCTTGAGAAAGAATTCAAGGTCCAAGTTGGACAGTTCACCAATCACACACGAGATAAGCACGACAAAGCCAATTGCTATGGTTGGGTAAAACGGTACGCCGCGGCTGTTCAGTTGAGCCATTCGACTTGTAGGAGAGTGTTGGCGAGCCTGAGCCCAGATCATCCGAGACAGGCTTTGTGTGTAAAGGTTTAGGCTAGCAAAGCAAGCAAAGAACCCCAGCACGCTGATGACAGTTTTGAAGCCATTGCCAAACAGTTGTTCTGTTACCCACGGGATGGATGCGGCATCGAATTCAGATGAACCGTAAGCGCCCAGTTTAAGAATCACCACTGAACAAGCCCAGTACACTAACCCCGCAACAAAACAGCCTGCAATGATGGCGATTGGGAAGTCACGTTGTGGATTTTTGAATTCCTCTCCCATGTGAGCAAAAGCTTCTATTCCGACAAAGCACCAAAACATGACAGCCAACGCAGCGCCGATAGACCACACCGAATCGGACGAGATGGTTGGAAGAGAAACATCGGCTGCCGTGATGTCGGCTTTCCAAACAAAAGCGCTGACTAAGGCAAAAATCGACAATGCGATCACGGTTTGTAGTCGGCCAGAAGATTTACTGCCCATCAAATTGACGGCAATAAGCAGGGCGACGGTAAAGGATTGAGCGCCAAGTGGTGTGTCGAGGGGGGCGGGTAACAATTGTTGAGCAAACCCACCTGCTAGTGCAATGGCCGCTGGAATACCGACAGGAATAACACTCACAAACAACCACGCCACGCTGGTTTCTAATCGCTCGCTAAATGCCTGACGCACAAAGTAAGCAGTACCACCTGCATTCGGGTAGCGTTTTCCTAATGCTGCAAAGGTCAGTGCAATCGGGCAAATAGCGATAAACAGGATTAACCAAGCAAGAAGAGACAACTGTCCTGCAATGCCTGCTGCGATCGCAGGGATCATAAATAATCCCGTGCCTAGCAAGGTCGTCGAGAGTTGTCCGATTCCTGAAATAAGCGTGATTTCTTGTTTGAGTTGTGTCATTCGCTCTCCTAGCTATTTGATTCTGGTCACGGTCTTCCAGTAACTTTCTTCTGGTGTGTGAGAAGTTATGATTGAGAGCATACATTGTTGACATCAATAATACAGCTAGCGAAACGTCGTAAGACACCGTCATTTTAACGGTATTAATCCGATTCAGCGTGAAAGTGTCGGCTGTCAGAATGGCTGTTATAAGTAGGAAAGTTGTGTCAAATTAGGCGTTATAAATAGAACAATAAATGGAAAGAATCAGAAGCATGGATAAATTTGATCGCCAGATTTTGGATATTCTCAAAACCAATGCACGATGCTCAGTGAGCGATATCGCCCGAGATGTCAGTCTCTCGCGCTCGGCAGTGAACGCCAGAATCAAGAAACTGGAAAGCGACAAAGTGATTACGGGCTACTGCGCTCAAGTGGCAGAACCCAACCAAACGAAGAATGTGTGCGCTTATATCTTGTTGAAGTTCGACATGTCGAGTAGTGACCATAGTTGTGAGTCTTACGCGAAACAAATTCAGAGTATCGATGAGGTGCAATGGTGCCACTCTATTAGCGGTGAGACCGACATGATGCTGTACGTGGAAGTGGAAAGCATGGAGAGCCTGAACCGAGTTCGCGATCAGCTGCAAAGCTACCCAGATCTGCGTCATTTAATGACTCATACGGTTTTGACCGAGTTTTTCAACAAACAGAATGCGACGGTGCATTCATGTTAGGCAATATCAACTTAAACCTGCTGCGTTCACTGCATGTACTTCTTGAAGAGTGTCATGTGAGCCGTGCCGCCCAACGTTTGCATATCACACAATCCGCGGTGAGCCGCCAGCTCAGCCAGTTACGAGATTTGTGTGGTGACCCTTTACTGGTCCGTGATGGCAACAAACTGGTGCCGACCAACCGCGCACTTCTGCTTAAAGGCAAACTCGACGACCTGCTTGGCGAGTTTGACCACCTGTTAGATGATAAACCCTTCGAGCCGCAAGACTGGCAAGGTGAATTGGTGTTGTCCTCGAGTGATTATGTCGCTCAGTATATTCTTCCTGTGATTGTGGCAGAGGTGTCTGCTGAAGCGCCGAACATCAATTTGGCTTATCGATTGTGGCAGCCAAACTACCTTGAAGCACTGAACGAGTCTGGGATTCATTTGGCTTCCAGTATGTTTCCCACAAAGCCAGAACATGTCTCAAGTATCAAACTTGGTGAAGATAAGCCGGTGTGTTTGATGCGAAAGTCGCACCCGCTGGCTCAACAAGCGGTTTTGAGTGCAGAAGATATTGTTCACTACTCTCACATCAAAGTGACGGGTGGTGGAGATAAAGACAGTTACGCGGACATAGCATTGAAGAAGCAAGGGCTGAAGCGAAGAGTGGCTTTACAGGTTCCGTTCTTTTCATCTGCTGGTACTGTGTTATTGCAAGACGACTATCTGATGATCGTGCCAGAACATATCGCCTATAACCTAGGTCGACACCTCGATACTACCTACTTTTCGTTGCCATTTGATACGGAAATGCATACCTATTGGTTAATGTGGCATCCTAAATATGACAACGACTCTGCCCACAAATGGGCGCGAGAAAAAGCATCCCAAGCCATGCAAAAGTCGAGTTACAATATCAGTATGACTTGAAATCATAGGTGTGATGATAATCTTTGATTTCAAATAATACCTCCTGCGAATTATGGTAAGTGCCAAGTATTGAGTATTAAGCGTAGAGCGTTCAGCTGGAACGCTTTATTTTATTAGGAATGGAATGATGACAGTAACAATTTGGTTTTCTTTATTAGCGATTTGCTTGTTGGGTGCAATGTCTCCGGGCCCAAGCTTGGCGATGATCGCTAAACACAGTTTGGCTGGTGGCCGTATGAACGGGCTTATCGCAGCTTGGTCACACGCTGCTGGTATCGGTATTTATGCGTTCGCAACCATTGTTGGTTTAGCCGTTGTGCTTGAGCAATCCCCAATGTTATTTAAAGGTATTAGCTTAGCGGGGGCTACTTATCTGCTTTATCTTGGCGTTAATGCGTTACGTTCGAAAGGTGGTGTTGCCGCGAAATTAGAAGCGGGTGAAAAGATGAGTTACATGCAGTCTGCTCGTGAGGCTTTCTTGATCTCTATCTTGAGCCCAAAGATCGCATTGTTCTTCATCGCTCTGTTTAGCCAATTTGTAGCGCTAGGTAATGAACTGACCAATCAAGTGATTATTGTCTCAACGCCGCTGATTGTCGACGGCCTTTGGTACACCTTTATCACCTTGGTACTGTCTAGCCCGTTGATTGTTGAACGTATTCGCTCGAAAGCTCAGTTGATTGATCGACTATCTGGCGTGGTGCTGCTCCTGCTTGCTGTTCGCGTGGTGTGGACGATATAGCAGTAAACGATAAGAATAAGTAACTAGGGTCTGTTAACTTTTAGTGGTTAAATTTTGTTCGAGATAGAATCGTTTTAGGCGCGGCAAGGAGTATGTAGCCTAGTCATTCTAAGTTAATACTTCTTAACAAAGCATAAAACGATTCTAGCCGAACCCTTCGGGCAGCCTTTGTGGTTCATTTCTACTGCGTTATCGGCTTCTCATGTAGGCTAGCTACACTTCAAAGCCTCTGCCTTGTAGAAATTTCCCACAAAGTGCTGCAAAAATCAGCTCTAAAGGTCAACAGACCCTAGACGTTCACCAGAAACGACACTCATTAAAAAAGGCTCACTAGACGTTATCTAGTGAGCCTTTTTGATTTCTCTGGATTAGCTTTTGGAAGACTTGAGCTTATTAGCCTTCAGAGTTCAGTACGGCATCTAGCTTCGCCATCGAGTCTGAGAAGTAGGGGTTGTAGGTCAAACGCGCATGGTTCTTCCCTTCTTCACGATAGCCCCAAGCTGAGTACCAAACCTCACTGGTTGCATTGCATTGTTCTTCAAACCCTTCTGCCTGACCATTGGAGCAAATCTTCTCGCTACCATTGATTCCGTAATAAGGGTTGTTTGGTGAGAACAGTAAGCCCATGTGAGAGCCGTTCGAGATGCGTTGCTCTGGGATCTTCATGCTGTACTGAACAGCGCGAGGATCCTCGAGAGTCGTCTCTCCTTGCCAAACCAACACATTGTTTGGATTCGGCATAGATTCAGTAAAGGCTTGCTGAACGTAGTTGGTGTCAATCACGCTGTCGCCTTCACTCATCATAATAAAAACTGGTTTATCGAAGTGTTTATCTTGTAAGTCACCACGTACGACTTCTGATGTCTCGTAGTAAACCGATGCACCATTCATTGGCAACGAGTTGTAACGCAACACATTGTCTTCAGGATCTTGATCCGCCCAAGTGACAAAGTAGCTTGCTAGTCCCGCGTATTGAACGGCAGACGAGCTCGGTTGAAACGCAGGTGAGAACAGCAGTAACCCAGAGATCTTTGGATCGTTCATCGCCTGTGAAGTCACGAGGTTCGCGCCGGTTGAATAGCCGCCTAGCCAAACAGAATCATACTCTTGCTCAAGTAACTTCGTATGATGAGCCACCACACCTTGCCAATCTTCTAGGCTCGGCTGCATTAAATCACCCACGCGACTGCCGTGACCCGGAAGTAATACGGTTCTCACTAAGTAACCTTGCTCTGCCAAATGGGTAGCGATGTCTTTAAATGAGTAAGGTGAGTCGCCTAATCCATGAACCAATAATACCGCCTTGCCGTTTGGCGAGGTTGGTTGATACTCGGTTGGTGAATTGAGTTGGATCTCGAGTTGCTTGTCTTCCGTCATGAACACGCGGTTTTTCAATAACCAATCTTGTGTGTCATTGACGTAGGCATCAAAGCTGTCTTGCTGATAGCTAGGCAAGTCTGGAGATGTTTCGTAAGCGGGTATCGGTGTCTCGTTGGAACAACCAACGAGACTTAAAGTCGTTAAGGCCAGCAGTGCTAGGAGTGGCTTTCTTTGCATTATGTAATCTTGTCTCTGTTGTGCTTTCACTATGTCTGAAACTAAAGTTTAGGTTACTTTTTGCTTGAAAGGTCTTCGTATTCACCTTCAATAACACCAGCATCATTGGTTGATGACTGACGAGTGTTCATATGAGCTGCGAAACCTTGTTTCTTCATTTGATTCTGAATGCGCTTGCCAGTAATTAAAGCTGCAATAGCTAAAGGAATAGCAAGGATCAAGCTTGTGAATAACGCCAAAAGGCCAGTAAACAATGCAACAATCGTAACTAATATATTTTTCATATTCATTCCTCTTTTTCTATGTTGTTACTTTATCGCTTCTATTCTGAACGAAACATGAACGCCGTTAATAAATCTCTGAGAGTCACTATGACACGGATGTGTGCTGTTAGGGAGTTTATATGTAGTCATAATCACGCACTAAAAACATGGAATAAAACTAAGTTTAATAAAATCAATATGTTAAAAGTTGGCACGCTTGATGCTCTATAGGGGTTGGAATAAGTCACTGTAAGCAAAGTACTTACAGTTAATAAAAATTACTGGAGCCCTTATATGTTTTGTATTCAATGTGAACAAACAATTCAAACCCCAACCGTAAAAGGCTGTTCTTTCGCACAAGGCATGTGTGGAAAAACGTCTGAAGTATCCGACCTTCAAGACGTGTTGGTGCATTCTCTTCAAGGTGTTTCTTTTTGGGCCAATTTGGGCCGTGCGTGTGATGTTATTGATACTGAAATCGACGAGTGGGCGCCAAAAGCGTTTTTCGCAACATTAACCAACGTTAACTTCGACCCTGCTCGTATCATTGAATTTGCACAGCAATCTCATGAATTTAAGCAGCGCTTAGAACAACAGGTTCGTGCGGCAGCGACATTGATTGGTTTTGAGATCCCAGCGCTTTCTGCTGCTGCTCAATTCGACCTTCCAACGGACTCTTCAGAGCTATTGGCGCTTGCCCCTCAAGCGGCGGTAAACCGTGGTCACGACTCTCAACACGAAGATGTGATTGGTCTTCGCCTTCTTTGTCTTTACGGGCTAAAAGGTGCAGCAGCTTACATGGAGCACGCACGTGTTCTTGGTCAAACTGATAATGCTATTTTCGCTGAATACCATGAAATCATGGCGTTCCTAGGTACAGATCCATCAGACCTAAAACAACTGTTAGATACGTCTATGCAGATCGGCTTAATGAACTACAAGGTCATGGAAATGTTGGATAAAGGCGAGACAGATACCTTCGGTCACCCTCAACCAACAACCGTGAATGTGAAGACGAAGCGAGGTCACTGTATCCTTGTTTCTGGTCACGACCTGCATGATCTAGAAAAGATCCTTCAACAAACGGAAGGCAAGGGCATTAACGTTTACACCAACGGTGAGATGCTACCTGCACACGGCTACCCTGAACTAAACAAGTACCCACACCTTGCGGGTAACTACGGCAGCGCTTGGCAGAACCAGCAAAAAGAATTTGCGAACTTCCCAGGTGCGATCGTAATGACATCTAACTGTCTGCTTAACCCAGATGTGGGCTCGTACGCTGACCGCCTATTTACGCGTAGCATCGTAGGCTGGCCGGGTGTTGCTCACCTTGAAGGTGACGATTTCAGTGCAGTGATCGATTGTGCTCTTGCGCAAGAAGGCTTTAAGCATGACGAGATCGAGCAAATGATCACTGTCGGTTTTGGTCGTAACGCCTTGATGGAAGCAGCGCCTGCGGTTGTTGAACAAGTGAAAGAAGGCAACATCAAACACTTCTTCCTAGTGGGTGGTTGTGACGGCGATAAATCTGAACGTAGCTACTACACAGATTTCACAGCTCAAGCGCCAGAAGATTCAGTAATCCTGACATTGGCATGTGGTAAATTCCGTTTCAACAAAAACCAATTCGGCGACATTAACGGTATTCCACGTCTGCTCGATGTTGGCCAATGTAACGATGCATACTCAGCGATTCAGCTTGCTCTTGCGCTGTCTCAAGAGTTTGATTGTGGCATCAACGAACTACCACTAACACTTGTTCTTTCTTGGTTCGAGCAAAAAGCGATCGTTATCCTGCTTACTCTGTTCGCACTGGGTGTGAAAGGTATCTACACAGGCCCAACAGCGCCTGCATTCCTAACTGAAAACCTACTAAAGATTATTCAAGACGAGTTCGACATGCGTTCTATCTCAACGCCAGAGCAAGATCTTAAAACAATCTTAGCGGCTTAATCTAAGCCCACTCCCAAGCCCCGTTGTTGCTGTTCTCTAGGAACGTGCAGCGGCGGGGCTTTCTAGATTTAATTCTTTAGTATCAGTAAGGTGTGTGAACTATGTATGCATGGTCGAATAGCGATTCAATAAATTTAGTGTGTTTAAATAAATGGCACGAGACGCCAGATACGGTCAGCTTTGAGCTTGGCAGTATTCCACAAGATTTACATTTCAATTTTAAGCCCGGTCAGTTCATCACCTTGGGTTTAGATATGCCGACGAAAACGGATTACCGTGCTTATTCCGTGGCTTCTTGCCCCGAAGATAACCGCCTGAAGTTGACGGTCAAGCGTGTGGAAGGTGGCTTGGTTTCGAACTTTATTGTTGATGAGCTTGATGAAGGTGACGAGGTTTCTGTGTTGAAGCCGGCAGGCTCGTTTAACTGTATTGATTGCATGCCAACGGCAACAAAGAAAGTAACGCTAGTGAGTGCGGGCTGTGGCATTACACCCGTAATGGCGATGGTAAAATATTGGCTGTCTCAAGACAGTGACAGTGACATTGAGATTGATTTCGTCCACATGGCACGCAACAAGCTTGAGACTATCTACTTTCAAGAACTTCATCAGCTCGATGAATCACATGCGAATTTCAACTTAAAACTGCTGTTAAAAGACAACGAAGGAACAACCGCCCCTCAAGGTCGTTTAGATAAAAACTGGTTGGTGAAACTGAGCCCAGATATCTTAGATAGAACGGTTTACCTGTGTGGGCCTGTCGGCTTCATGCAAGATATTGAGAGTTATCTGAAAGAGCTTGAGTTCAACATGGATAACTTCTATCAAGAAAGCTTTACTCCTGCTACTCAGGATACTCAATCAGAAGCGTCAAACGCCGAAATTGCTGACGATACGAATAGTGCTGTTAAGGTATTTGTGCCTGCGTTCGGCGCTGAAGTTGAAGCGGAAACTGGCACACCATTGGCGGATTCATTAGAAAAAGCAGGCGTTCCAATTATTATCGCTTGTCGTAGTGGGATTTGTGGTTCGTGTAAATGCAAAGTGACCAAAGGATCTGTGGAATCAAGCAGCCAAGAAACATTGACGCCAGAGCAGATTGAACAGGGCTACGTGCTTGCATGTTCAAGCTCGATTCAGTCAGATGTTGAGGTTGAGTTATAACAGACGTAAAGCTGTGCAAGAGTGATGAAGACAAGGTCTTGTCATAGCGATAAAAGTTAGAGCGCTAGATGTAAAAAGGCCACCTAGATCAGTTAGAGAGAGCAGATCTAAGTGGCAACCCTCTTGTTTATACGGGGGAGTAAAACAAAAGGGGTTGCGAAGCCCATATAGACTTCGCAGATATAGTTATTATGTTGTGGAGCTTGTTGCGATGGACGTATCTACAAGAGCGAAGTTAATTAAACTTCTGGGTATGTCTTGTAGCGTACACCCATCATCTGTTCCATACAGTGAACAACTTGGCAGCTGTAGCCAAACTCGTTATCGTACCAAATGTACAGCACGGCACGGTTGTCTTGTGCGATAGTCGCCACACCGTCAACCACACCTGGGTGACGAGAGCCAACCAAGTCGGTAGATACAATCTCAGTCGAGTCTGTGTAATCAATTTGTGCAGACAAAGCAGAAGACAGCGCCATTTCACGCAGGTACTCGTTCAACTCTTCTTTGTTTGTGCCTTTCTCAAGGTTTAGGTTCGCAACTGCCATTGAAACGTTTGGCGTAGGAACGCGAATCGCATTACCTGTTAGCTTACCTTCCATTTCCGGCATCGCTTTTGATACTGCTTTAGCAGCGCCAGTCGATGTCAGTACCATGTTCAATGATGCAGCACGACCACGACGATCCCCCGAGTGGAAGTTATCGATTAGGTTTTGATCATTGGTAAATGAGTGCACCGTTTCGATGTGACCAGACAGCACGCCAAACTTGTCGTGAACCGCTTTCAATACTGGCGTGATTGCGTTAGTAGTACAGCTTGCTGCAGAGATGATGGTGTCTTCTGGCTGAATAACATTTTCATTCACACCAAATACCACGTTCTTGATGTCGCCTTTACCAGGTGCAGTCAGTAGCACTTTCTTCGCACCGTTACACGCAACGTGTTGGCTCAGGCCTTCCGCGTCACGCCATACGCCTGTGTTATCAACCACAAGTGCATTTTCAACACCGTAAGCCGTGTAATCCACTTCTTCTGGTTTGTTTGCGTAGATAACTTGGATGAAGTTACCGTTAACGATGATCGCTTTGCGTTCTTGGTCTACAACAATGCTGCCGTTGAATTGGCCGTGTACAGAGTCACGACGAAGCAGGCTTGCACGTTTTTCTAGGTCGCCATCTTTGCCGCCGCGTACAACGATTGCACGTAAACGCAGTGGGTAACCCGGGCCACTTTTCTCGATCAACAGACGAGTTAGCAGTCGGCCAATACGACCAAAACCGTACAATACAACGTCACGAGGTTCTGTCATTGCATCGCCTTCAAGCGATTCGATAAGTGCAGTTTGTAGGAAATCATCCAACCCATGTGTGTGTTCGCGATCTTGCCAGAATGAATGCGCAAGGCGACCAACATCAATACGACATGGAGATAAGTCCATAGAGAGAAGGTGTTGAATAATAGGTTGAGTCTGTTCTGCTGTAAGAGGAGAACCAGTGTAACGTTTTGCGATGCGGTGAGCTTTGATGATGTCGATAGTTGTCGCGTTAACTAAGGTCTTACCAAAGAGGATAACTTCTACGCCTTTTTGACGGTATAACTGACCTAAAGTTGGAGCGATGGATTCAGCAATGGTTTGACTAGTTTGCCAATCTAGGAGGTGCTTTTCGGGACTCATCTTTACTCGGGACCTTTCACGTTAAGTTTCTGCATTCATGGCGGTTGTAGGGAAGCCAATCAGCATAGGGGATTTGAGGCATCAGTCTGTGGTCTTTATTGCCACTTAAATGTGCTGATATACCTTGTGTGTAACTTGTAGTTTTTATGTGGCAGGATTGTAAGGTACGACGGGTTATTCTGCTAGGAAAAATAAATGCAGACAAAATATCTGTAAATTGGCTTTATATTAGCCATAAATCAAGATTTGAACGTCGATAAAGACTATTGACTTTAATAATCTGTAGCACTTATTTTTCGTCAAAAAATACTCAATTCAAAGGATAATATGTAATACAGGTCATATTGAACATTAAAGGTGTGATCGCTAACTCAAGTTACACGTAAACAGTAAACGATAAATAAGGGAATTAACGAGTATTGATGTTTGACCTTTGAATAAGCCTAGCTTGAGTGTGAAAAGTGCATCACGCAAACGATTGGATGTCACAATTTTAACCTAACTATCCACTTTGTTAGCACGCAGAGTCATTATTCACAGTCTAGTTGAGCCGCAGAATGTGGATGTGTACTTGTTATGCCGGTGATAATAACTGGAGAAAACGTCTTTTGTTTACATTTTGCTCACTAAAACCTCGCTTGCTTACATCTCATTTGTAGAAACCTCCTCGAGTAGACCTCTCTCACGTAACGTTCACTTGTCTAAAATCGGCTTGTCTCAATCTCACTTAGTAAAGCAGACTCCTCCGCTTTAAAGCCCTGTTTTGGATGCCTGTTGATTCTAATTTTTCGTTCTGGGCTCAGAGTATCATTTGTTGATATCCAATTTGATCAATAACCCTCTGTTAATGTCCTATTCTTAATTTGGGTTAGGTAAATTACTTTCGGGAAGGGAGTAGTTATAAAAATGATAAACATGTCAATTAGATGGCGTCTTATTTTTCTTTCCACGGTTTCTGTACTCATTATGTTCGGGTTTACAGTGAATGAAGTGCTTAAGAACGATGAGAAGATGAATCACCTTGAAACAACGCGTATTAAGGTCGAAGCGCTTCAATTTTTTAATACGGTTTCAAGTGATGCTTATCGATGGTTGGTGCTGTCTAATGACTCCCCTGAGAAAGGTCAGTTGCTTTTAACACTGCAATCAGAACTGGATAGACTGACTCAGTATGGAATGCGACTTCAACGGTTCGACAGCAATTGGAGTATTGACCCTCAGTTAGCTGAATTGAAAAAGTTGTTGATGATCCTAGCTAGTACACCTGAAACGACAGACAGCAGAAAATTGACAGAGCGCGCTTTCGACTTGTTAAAAGACGTGCTGATGGAGCTGTCCGAATATCGCATGGCTTTAGTCGATGGCAATATTGGTCAAGCGGAAGCGATGTTTATCAATCTTACGCATTATGTGTTTTGGACTCAGAGAGAAGCGTGGTTAAGCTTCAGTTTGAATCGCTCCCCAGAGTTTAAAAACCAATACTTGCTTAGCTATGTCGCTGCTCTAGAGAGGCAGCAACAGCTATTAGATACATTTTTCCGTTCGGATACGCGTTCTCCAAACATTAGACAGTTGCTAAACGCTGTCGCCAAAGATGAATTCCAAGACAAATTTACATCTCGAATCCTCAAAGGGGACTTTTCATCACCCGAAATATATCAACACTTGAAAAGCTTAGAGGTTAAAAAACGGGCTATTTCAAACGCGATTGGCGCTTACACCAATCAAATACAGTTTGAACTGACCAAGAATATCGCGTTGCAGAAAAGGCAAACCTTGGTCATGACGTTGCTTATACTCATCGCTTCTGGTGTTTTGATGCGGCTTGGGGTTGCGACATCTCTGCGCTTAAACAAAAACCTGTCGATTATTTTGAAAGGTGTGTCGGAATGCGCTGATAGCTACGGCCAGCCAAAGGTGATTCGTATCCAAGGGAACGATGAGCTTGCCGAGTTCACTGAAACCCTAAATCGAGTGATGGAACGCAACTATCTGCACAACAAAGAGTTGATAACAGCAAAAGAAGACGCGATTTCGGCTAACAAAGCCAAAAGCGCATTCTTAGCAAATATGTCACATGAAATACGCACGCCACTTAACGGGATCATTGGCATGGCTGAGATCTTATCTCAAAGCCAACTGAGCCCAAATCAACAAGAAGTACTGGGGGATATCGAATCGTCCTCTCACTCTTTACTGGTGCTGCTGAATGACATACTCGACCTGTCTAAAATCGAGTCGGGTAACTTGATGTTGTCACGACACAATGCTGATTTGCGAGAAGCGGTTTATGACTCTGTGAGTGTGATTCAGTCTAAAGCGATAAGTAAGGATATTGAGCTCGACATCAATATCGATTATCAAACGCCGTCACAACTGTTTTTCGATGAGTACCGCGTGAGACAGGTGCTGACCAATCTGCTTTCTAATGCCATCAAATTTACGTCTAAGGGCACAATTACAACTGACATTGCTTATACACCTATGTCTATGGGCAGGGGCAAGCTTGAATGCAGCGTGTCTGATACCGGGATTGGGATTGAGCCCGAGAAGTTAGAGTCCATATTTGAACCTTTCACTCAAGAAGATGGCAGCATTACCCGTCAATTTGGCGGTACGGGGTTAGGGCTTGCGATTTGTCGACAGCTTGTTGATTTGATGGGTGGTTACATTACCGCGCGTTCAGTGAAAGGAGAGGGCTCGACATTCACTTTTTGTTTGTATGTCGATGTTGTAGAAGCGCCTGTTCAAACTTTCGATAACCTGAGCCGAGCGACCATCATCTCGAACTCTTTCAATTACCTCGATCAGCTCGTTAAAGAGTGTGAGCGTTTGAATGTTCGAGCCAATGTGGTGTCATCCATTGCTGCCCTTAGTGAAAGTGTAAAAGAAAGTGACTTCATACTTTATTGTCATACCTTGCACCACTCTATGGAAAAAGATCTTGCGACGTTGAAGGTGATATATCCTCTTGCTCGCGTCATCGTTTGTCAGCATCACCTATTTAAAACCAACCTAATCAGAGAAACGGTCCACTCGACTCATACCTTGCCATTCTTGGGCCGACGTTTCTTAACCAGCTTACAATCTCTCGATGTGGGCGAAGAGCAAACGCCTCAAGTGGAAGCAAAAGATGAAGAAGTTCGCTCTCTGAATCGACGCATTTTGATCGTTGAAGACAATCTGATGAATCAAAAAATAGCGAGCTTCTTCCTTGAGCAAGCGGGTTATGAATATTTGATTGCCAGTAATGGCCAAGAAGCGGTGGATGTCATCACCCAGGGTGCTCAGTTTGATGCAGTCTTAATGGACTGCATGATGCCTGTTATGGATGGCATAACGGCGACTCGTGCGATACGTCAGTGGGAAGCCGATCAACAAGTCACACCATTACCCATCATAGCTTTAACCGCCAGTGTTCTAGAAGAAGACATCAAAGATTGTTTTGAAGCCGGTATGAACGCCTACTTACCTAAACCCTATAAATCTCACCAGCTGTACGATCTTTTCAGTAGCCTTGATATTGTCTAGGGCTCCCGTATCAAGGCTAGCGCGGCGCTACTTAACGAACTTCCAATCCAAGGTTGTATTGTGCAAGGCAACGACCGACATAGCTGATGTTCAGCAAGGCTGCGACTAAGATGGTGCTGATGTGGGCGACGATTTGAATTGGCAGTGAGAAGTGATCGGCCATAGGATAAGCAACAATAATACTGAGAAGCATAAGCAAGGTTGTTATAGCTAGACTGAAGTTTGAAACAGAAAGCAGAGTTTGAAAGCGTTGAGTCATCGTCTTCATATTGAATTCCTAATTGCTATTAATAATTATGATACTTGTTATTAATATCAATTAGCGTTCCAGTTTTAATTTGCATTTAAAATCATAATCTTATGTAATTTCGCTTGTTTTTTAGAGTCTAAGTGACACGTGCGAATTGCAGGTCTTTATGACTTGATCGTGTTTCTTTACCATTGTCTAAACCCACAAGTATCGATGTGGAATCGAACACCTGAATATAAACCAAGCCCAACATTATTTTTTTGCCCGAATTCCGAATGAATATTTTTAAGTTTCACGTGTAGATCTTCGCGAGTAATGTCATTTGCAGGCACTAGGTCTAAGGCACAAAACTCTAAGTGCTTACTTCGCAGTGCACCACCAGCTTGTTGATTGTAGATATCGGTTCGCTCTCCAGATACTGGTATAACAACACCGATTTCAGGCTCAATATATTGTTGTATGTACTTCAGGGTATTGATCATGTTTGGCACATGTTTCTTATTTGGGAGGGTAAACAAGGTTGTATTACTCATTGCCCAATCCGTCCCTTGCAATAGAACGAGATGCAGAGGCATGCTCTGAGTAACGCCATTGTCCTTGAGTTGTTGTCCGATTGCTCTCACTTGGTCTTGAGCGTGATTGAGGAGCATCCAACCTCGAAATGCTGATCGGGTCGGAACCTTGTAGCCATGAACATCGACCACGAGATCGTCATAAGTGATTTCGGTTTCTTCGGTATAAAGTTTCTCAAATTTTTCAGGGTAAGGTTGTGTCGTTGATAACGCCAAGGTTATCAGAATACTTCCGTACATAAAGTCTCTCCATCGCTAGTGTACACTCGTTATTTAGTTTGATACTGCTGTTGAGTTTCATTCATTTTGCTTAGGTACGCTTAAGCCTAGACGGTTAGGTTTAGATGCTTAAGTATAGACGCTGGAGTTTAGGTAAAAAAAACCCACTACTAAGAGTGGGTTACTAACATTGTTACAAGTAAATTAGCGAGGTTAGATTACTTCTTACCTTGGATTTGCTTGTCTTCTTCTGTCAGTTCACGAATGCGACGGCTGATGTCACGGCGAGCTTTAGAAATCTCAGCGCTCTTGATGATGTGGTCATCAACACGGTCTTCGTAGTCAGCTTTCATATTTTTGATAATGCCTAGGATCTCGTCGTGGGTCATCTCTGGCTTGATGTAATCAAGTAGGTTATCAAGAAGGTCGACACGCTTACGGTTGTCACGAACTTTCTTTTCGTTGTCTAAAAGTTCACGCTTAAGTTTGTTCTTACGTCGTGCTTGGTTAACAATTTCAAATACGCTGCTCATAGATTCCTTTTCCTATTCGTCAAATACGTTGTCTGCTTCTGATTAAAGCACATCAATTGATGATGTAACAGTCTTTAGATCAAAGCAAAAGTAAGGTTGTTTAATTATTCGTCACTCTCGCTGATGTGTGATTGTTTTTATCTTACCGTTCAAGTTAGTATCCCATGTAGATACTGCATTGATACGAAATGTGAAATGAATCAACAACAATTGGAAAACGAAGAATTGGACGACAATGTCACTGAATCTTCAGCAGAACAAAACAAGCTTCGTGATGCGTATGTACAAGAGCGTACTTATTTGGAAGTCGTGGAAATAGAGCTAAACCGTTCTAAGATCATAATGATTGATGAACAGGGCAGAAAGAAACGAGTACCAATTTTGTCTGAACACTAGTTACTGCATTGTTAGGTGTTGAGATGGAATTATCAAAATAATAAAAAGGAAAAACGATGAACACAGTACTTTCCCCAATTGAAGCGAGAATTATCGGTTGTTTGATCGAGAAAGAAGTCACTACTCCCGATCATTACCCACTGACACTGAACAGTTTAACCACGGCATGCAATCAAAAGAGTAACCGTGAACCTGTTCTCTCTCTTTCTGAGTCAGATGTTTTAGATGCAGTTGATGGTTTAATCGGACGTCGCATGGTGAGTGATGAGAGCAGCTTCAATAGCCGTGTTAATAAGTATCAGCATCGTTTCTGCAACACTGAGTTCGGCGATCTGCAATTTACAGAGCAAGAGCGTGCAATCATCTGCTGTATGTTACTGCGCGGTGCGCAAACACCCGGTGAACTTCGTACTCGAACGGGTCGCCTTGCAAACTTTAGTGATGTGAAAGAAGTAGAAGCAACATTAGACAAACTCGCTGCAAGAGAAGCAGGTGCCTTGGTTGTGAAGCTGCCACGCGAAGCGGGTAAACGTGAATCACGCTACCAGCATTTGTTGAGTGGTGAAGTGGACGTTGAAGCGTTTGCGATGGCATCAGTAAGCGCGGCTGCCCCCTCTGCAACGAGTGAAAAGTTTGAAGAGCTTGAGTCTGAAGTTGCAAGCCTACGAGCAGAAGTGGCAGAGCTTAAGGCTCTGGTTGAATCACTGCTTTAAATGTCAGATGCTGATAAAAATGCGGATTGGGTCGTGTACTTGATCCGCAATCGTCACAATGCCCTTTATTGTGGCGTGACGAACAATCTAGAACGTCGATTTGAACAACATCAAACCGGTAAAGGCGCCAAAGCTTTAAAAGGTAAAGGTCCACTTAAGCTGGTTTGGAGCTTTGGTGTTGGCTCAAAAAGTGAGGCGTTGAAAACCGAATACGCGATCAAGCAGTTGCCCAAATCCCGCAAAGAAAAACTGGTATCACTCAAACTGATTATTGAGTGGCAAAAAGACAAAATTCAATATATCGAAGTCTCATAATTCATAGCTAAAATGTTTGTTATTGATTAAATCTTAATAGTGTAAGGAGCTATATCGGCTCTAGCTAAGCTTATGAATTTAAATGGTAATTACTCTTACCGTGAATGGGCTGAAATCATAATTTAACTCGTTGTTCTTAATCTCCATTCCAAATTAACATATTGCTCATTTAGAATGTCGTTCTAATTAGTGTTAGACGCTATCATTTATCATCGTTGTCCTACATAATATCCATTAGCCATACAAAGAGATGGTGTCATGCTAGGTTAAAAAATGAGCCAAAGTAGCTCATATAAAACGAGAAAAATATGAAACGTTTACTGATGTTGTTTGGACTTGCCGTATTTTCTGCGTCCGCTCTCTCCCATGGTACTCATGTCCTCAATAGGTACTGGGAATACCAAGATTATCTTTCCACTTTTCCAGAACAAAGAGCATTGACCGATAAAATGGTCGAGGCTGTACAAAATCACCCTGTGCCACTGAGAAGAATCCAAGACGAACCAATTACGATTTCCGTGGTGTATCCGGGCCAACAGATCTCGGATTACTGGGTTCGTAATATTCAAGCTTTTGAGAAGCGTCTCGATAGGCTGAAGATCCGCTATCAAATAAATCAAGTATTTACCCGTATTAATGCCGATCTCGCGCAGCAGAGTATTTCGTTGCAAGAAGCGATTGAAAACAAGACGGATTATTTGATTTTCACGCTAGATACCACGCGCCACCGCAAGTTTATCGAGCACGTGTTGACCTCTACAGACACCAAACTGATTCTTCAAAATATCACGACGCCAGTGCGAGCTTGGGCAGATAGACAGCCATTTATGTATGTGGGTTTTGACCATGCGACAGGCAGCTTAAAACTGGCGGACTATTTTAAACAAGTAAGTCCGCCAGACAGTAAGTATTCTGTTTTGTATTACTCACAAGGCTATATCAGTGATGCGCGTGGAGATACTTTTATCCATGAAGTGAATACGGTTACCAACTTTACCCTTAAGTCTTCGTTTTACACAAAATCAAACAAAGACAGTGGCTACCAAGCGGCTAAAATCAGCATAGAGAACGATAAGGATCTAGACTTTATCTATGCATGTTCAACGGATGTCGCTCTCGGTGCAATGGAAGCGATTCGTGAATCGGGCCAAGACATCTTAGTGAATGGTTGGGGAGGCGGCTCTGCTGAACTTGAAGCCATTGCAAGGGGCGACCTAGATGTTACTGTCATGCGTATGAACGACGATACAGGCATTGCAATGGCAGAGGCGATCAAGTGGGATCTAGCCGGTTTGGAAGTGCCTACCGTTTACTCTGGTGAATTTGAAATTGTCACCAAGGAAGATTCCCCAGAACGTATTTCAGAACTTAAACAGCGAGCATTTAGGTACTCAGGTCACTAATGAAGAAAAGTTACGCCAGTACACCTAGAAACACTTTAGCTAGACTCATTACGCGTATCGTTATTTTGGTGATAGGCGTGATGGCACTTGGCGTGCTTATTCATAATTATGAAACCAGCAGTAATATCGTACAGCAAGAGACGAATCGAACGGTACAGCAAACCTCAAGCCTGATCCAAAACATGTTTGATTATCGTTTGTCGGTGCTGCAAATCCATCAAGACAGTAGCTCACACAGTGAAACTCTCAGAGAGTACTTTGATACGGGTAATGACGAGACTCTGAGCTACTTTTTCTTTGGTGTTGACCAACGTGAACCGGATCATGCACCAGATTTACGCTTTGTCTCAACCCACGATGGTTTGGCTTGGGAAGACGGCAACAGTCAATTTTATGGTTTGGATGAGTCCAACTTAAAGCATATTTCTGATGAGGTTTCGTTCAGCAGTAATTGGCATTTTATTAAACTGAGGACAGATATAGGTAAGCGTCACTTGTTGGCTCGCCGTACCCCTATTGTTGATAACGCTACTGGGGAAGTCCTTGGTCAACTCTATATCGCCATTGTGCTTGACAACAACTTCTCTTTGGCTGAGTCAATCCAACAGGGCAGTAATAGCGAAAATATCGTGATTGAAGCGCACGGTACACCGGTGACATCGACATTCAGTGGTGATGAAAGCTACACCATTACTGACATCCTCAATTACCAAATGTACGAACAGTTGCCGCGTCATTTCGTTACCATCGCAACCATTAAGATTAATGCTGTTGAAACTCCTTTAATCATTCGAGCTGTTCAAAAAAATAATAATTTCATTGCGTTAGAAGAGAATTATCAGCGTGCGATCATCGTGGTGATTGTGGTGATCATATTGATGTCTTTTTTTGCTCGAACTTGGATTCAAAAGAGAGTCTCAGCCGAGCTTGATAAGCTAATGGACTTTACTCGTTCGGCAAGTGCTAGCGAAAAGTACAACAAGTTCGATGGCTCTAACATTTTCGAATTTCATCATATTGGTTGTACTCTTGAAGACACCTTTGAGCGCTTATCTGAACAGAATCAAAAATTCCAAGATCTCTTTAACTTTGCTCATTCGCCTATCTTAGTTTGGTCTGAAAAAGGCGATTTGATTCAGATGAACCCCGCCGCTCGCATGGCGTTGTTCGATGCTGATGACAATTATGGTCCAATTGCCCAAGAGTTTGAGCAGCGAATGCTGCCTAATATTCAAATGGTGGTTCAGGGTTCTAAACTGACGGGTATTAACGTACCCATTGGTGAAAAGGTGTTTCGTTGGAACATGTCTGCTATTCGCGTGGAACACGGCATCACAGGAGTGGTGGTACAAGGGCAAGATATTACTAAGCTAATCGAGGCGGAAAGACAGGCTGATCGAGCAAGAGAAGAAGCTGAGCATCTTGCGAATGTGCGAGCAGACTTCTTAGCTAAGATGAGTCATGAGATTCGCACGCCGCTCAACGGTATTCTCGGTGTGTCTCAGCTGCTCAAGCGCTCTATGCACAATGAAGATAATCGCGAGCAGGTGGATGTACTGTGTAATAGTGCGGAACATTTACTGGCGGTACTTAACGATATCTTGGACTTCTCAAAGATTGAGCAAGGGCAGTTTAATATTCAAAAGAAAGACTTCCGTTTAGGGGAGTTAGTTAATACCTTAGACAGCATCTATCGACCGCTGTGTGAAGATAAATCCGTCGAATTTACCATTGTGAATCACTTGGTTGATGACATTGAAATCAATACCGACCAAGTACGCCTCAATCAGATCATGTTTAATCTGTTGAGTAATGCTTTTAAATTCACTCATCAAGGCGGTATCTCCGTCAGCTTTGAGCTCGAGAGTATCTTTAACTCCGATCACGCCAGCTTGATCGTTCGAGTGAAAGATTCTGGCATTGGTATTGATGAAAGCAAAATTGATGCTGTTTTTGAACCCTTTGTTCAAGCCGAAGAGACCACCACTCGTGAATATGGTGGCACTGGTTTAGGACTTACAATTGTAAAAAATCTGGTCGATATGCTGGAAGGGGACATTCAAGTCCGCAGCGTGATAGGTCAAGGCTCAGAGTTCACGATAGAAATTCCTGTAGTCGTACACGCCAAGCCGCTATTAGTCGATGCTAAGCAACAAGCTGAGGTTGAGCCAGAGGCGTTGTTTAGTCGACCTTTGAATGTGTTGCTGGTGGAAGACAATCACACCAACGCCTTTATTGCTCAGGCTTTCTGTAAGAAATATGGCATGGTCGTCACCTGGGTAAAAGATGGCTTAGAAGCGATTGAGATGGCTAAGACGATTACCTATGACTTGATCTTGATGGATAACCAACTCCCTAATCTCGGTGGTGTTGAAACCACTCAGCAGCTAAGAGGTGAGATTGGTGTGTCAGCCCCTATTTATGCGTGTACCGCTGATGCTCAAGAGTCAACTAGAGACAGCTTTATGGCCGCAGGGGCGAATTACGTGATTGTAAAGCCGATTAAAGAAGAGTCGCTCCACCAAGCGTTTGTTCATTTCAAAAACTCATACTGGAATGACACAGAGCACTAGGCTTTAACTTAGTGCTCTTTAATGGAGTCTGTTGAAGAGAAGTAACTAATTTTCTGCCTTTATATCGAGCCAGCGACAAAGGCTTGTTCCAATAGCAGCGTTTTCAACTCATCACTCATATCTAGGTGTTCAGGGAATTGGATACCTAGCAGCCAGCCTTGTCTTTGCCTTTTCTTACTTACCACCTTGTAGACAAGATCGTCATCTAAGTACTCATTTAAGTCAGAATTAACTTTTATCTTCCAGCCGACATCAATATCTGATTGCTGGGTAAGATAGATACCGCACCCTGACGCTGAAAAGTCGACTAGTGTGGCATCCAGCGACAAGGTATCAAAAGTGACTTCACAGCTGAGACGTACTTTATACCTTTCGTGTTCACGAATAGGCTTGGTTGCAAAGTTTGAGGGTGGGCGAAGGAAGATTAGATGTGCTGGAGAGGTGATATGAGCCAGTACATTGGTTTTGAACGCGACAATGTGCCCAAGTTCGGTGTCGGTAATCGCACGAACAATAATATCAACGTTTGTGAGCTTTCTCAGCGTCAGTGCTTCTGTCGCTTTTTGCGTAAGCTCTAGGATGAGGTACTGATCTTCTTTGTGTCCGATATAAAGTGTACTGATCTGGATTGAGTCGTCTGGGCCAAATTCCAATACACCTGCTGTTTTTGTACCTGGCTTTAGGTATCTGAACAGTTCTAAGTTTTTATCTTTATGCATATTCGTTACTGAACAATGTTAATCGTTTGATAAAATAATATAACGCCCTGATAAAACTATGTCATTAGTTTCATTGAAGTAATTAGCAGCGTACAACAAAAAAGTGAATCGCTATCTCAAGTAAACAACGGCTTACTCTTGTCGTAAAACAAGATACACTGCTGACAGATATATACTTGATGGAGAAATAGTAAATGGAACTGGAAACCTTATTGAATACTCTGGCTGAAACCCCAGAGGCCGTGCAATTTGAAGATACAATGCAAGTGATCGAAGCTCACTATGATTTTTCTGAGCGCGAATTTCGCAATGGTGAGGTAGTGAACGCTGCAGGGCAGAATAATGGTTCGTGTAAGATTTTTGCTTTTGGTTTAGAGCAAGGCCTATCAGCAGAGCAAACACTTGCTTGTTTTGGTCAATTTTATCGTAACGACGTGCTAGGTTTTCCTGAGAACAGCGACCATCAAAATATTCGTAACTTTATGGTTCATGGCTGGAATGGTATCCAGTTTTCTCAGCCTGCGCTGGTTGCAAAAGTGAAGTAGACACTAACCAGGTAACGATTAGGTCGAAATTTAATCTCAGTATTTTGAAGCGAGAAAACAACCTCTCGCTTTTTTTGTCTATGTTGAACTGGCTAGTAACTTGCTATCCAGTAACTTACTAAATGGGCTCTAAACTACTGAACGGGCAGGGCAGACAAGCACTTACGACACATACAAACTCCAGCCTTTGGAATATCGCTAGTATCTCGTTTTTCTAACTCAAAACACCAACACGTCTCTTTGCCCGCACTGATATCGCATTGAGCTGGCTCATTACACTGTGGACATTGGTGAGTCGAACTCGCGCCACTAAGATTATCCATAACCGACGTTTGCTCTTCTTCAGATAAGCCTTTCCAACCTATAATTTCATCCATTGTTCGAAAGCAGCCACTACACATTCCGCCATTATTTTTACAAGCCGCTCGGCAAGGTGTTTTCATTTCTCTAACCTGTGATTCATTTGGGCTGAAATGTAGCATATTTGTTTCTTCTTGAAGAGCCGTTAAGCTAAGAAATTACTCAGTTAAATTTAGAAATGACCTCGTAATTTTTAGGCTTTTCATGTAGCATCTCGCCCCTTTTGTTGAGTGGGGGGATATTATGTTTATTGGATTTGATTATGGAACAGCGAACTGTTCTGTCGCGGCGATGGTTAATGGAGATCCAAGCCTGTTACCGTTAGAAGGTAACAACCACTATATTCCCTCAACCGTGTTTGCGCCTACTCGTGAGAGTGTTTCTGAACATCTATTCCGCCACTTGAATATCAAGCCGAGTGATGCGATCGGTGAGCAAGTACTACGACGTGCGATTGCGCTGAACAGAGAAGAGAGTATCGACTTAGTGCCAGAAGACATGGCATTTGGTCAGGCTGCGTTGGACTTATATTTAGAAGACCCTCGCGATGTTTATTATGTTAAGTCCCCTAAATCTTTCCTTGGCGCGAGTGGACTGCATGATGTGCAGGTGAGCTTTTTCGAAGATTTAGTGTGCGCCATGATGGCAAATATCAAGAATCAAGCCGAACTCACGACTCAAGAGCAGATCAAGCAAGCTGTTATCGGCCGACCAATTAACTTCCACGGTCGAGGTGGTGAAGAGGCGAACAGACAAGCTGAAGACATACTGTCTCGCGCAGCTAAGCGTGCCGGTTTCCTTGATATCGCTTTTCAATTTGAGCCCGTAGCCGCAGGCCTTGATTACGAAAGCACATTAACTGAAAACCAAACAGTATTGGTTGTTGATATTGGCGGTGGTACCACCGATTGCTCATTATTAGAAATGGGACCAACGTGGTCTGGTAAAGCGGATCGTACCCAGAGCTTGTTGGCACACAGTGGGCAAAGGGTAGGGGGGAATGACCTCGATATCTATCTTGCATTCAAACAACTGATGTCACCTTTTGGTATGGGCAGCAAAGGCATTTCGGGTATTGATATGCCACTGACTCAATTCTGGAACCCAATTGCGATTAATAATGTTGAAGCTCAAAAGAACTTCTATTCAAGAGAAAACCTAGCGGCATTAAAATTACTTCGTAAAGAAGCGTCAGAGCCTCAAAAGCTAGAACGTTTGATGAAGGTTTATCACGACACTTTGGGTTACGGTATTGTGCGTAGAGCGGAAGAGGCCAAGATTGCGCTGGCAGAATCCCCTCAATATCGTGCTGCGATTAATGTTGCCTCTGAACTGGTCGAGGTAGCTATCTCAGTCGAACAGATGGTTGAAGCGATTGAAACACCAAAGTCTAAGATGATTGAGTTGGTTAAAGAAGCGATTCAACAAGGCCAGAAAAAGCCAGACGTAATCTACATGACGGGTGGTTCCGCTCGATCACCGATACTTCGTGAAGCCGTACAACAAGCTGTGCCGAATGTACCGATTGTGAGTGGTAATTACTTCGGTTCAGTAACTGCAGGTTTAGCTCGTTGGGCTGAGGTTTGCTTCAAATAAGAGTTCAATGATGAGTTATGAAGGGCAACCAGTCGCTGATTGGTTGCCCTTTTTTTGTTTTTCTCTAATGAACTTTCTATTGAACGATTTTTCCTAGCTCATATTGGGATTTGTTTCACAAAGCTAAATATTTCAGCTGAGCTCTACGTGTTACAAAATGTTTCAAAGGCAAAGGCGAGCCTCTCGATGGTCTGATGAGTTACCTTGGGTTTAGATTTTTAATGCTTTTTTAGTGATTATAAAATCAAAAATAATCAAAGTATTTATCTCAAAGAATGAAAGGAG
>NZ_JBFRTU010000010.1:0-54621 GCF_041474275.1 Vibrio sp. 10N.222.52.B7
ATTAAAATAACATTCTAGTTTTAAAAAACATTAGAAGTGTAAAAGATCTTTCAGAAACCTGACATGGTTAAAGATCAACCACTCCGATGTTTATCCACACTACTAAGTGAAAGATTCATTTTGAACCCCATTTGGCAAGCATTTTATCCACCATAAACCCCTGTTTATTTATCCACTAAATTAATATTTCAATTAATTACCTTTATGTCCTGTGGATAACCCTGAGTTTGATCCCTTTTCTCGCAAGGAGATCATTTCTTAACCAGTCGTCATTTGGTGATAACTTCTGATAAAATCATTTTTTTGATCATGCCTTTTATTATGAAACCAGAACCACAAACACAACAAGAGCTGTTAGAGCGCGCGTATGCCATCGCCGGAATGACCTTTAAAGAGCTCGCTGACGAAGCTGAGATGGTGATGCCAAACGACCTTAAGCGTGATAAAGGCTGGGTTGGGCAGCTATTGGAATGGCACTTGGGTGCACCTGCAGGCAGTAAGCCAGAACAAGATTTTGCCAAACTAGGCATCGAGCTAAAAAGCATTCCGATTGGCTACTCTGGCAAGCCACTCGAAACCACCTTTGTGTGTGTTGCTCCTTTGATGGGTGTGCAAGGCATAACTTGGGAAACCAGCCACGTTCGAAACAAGCTGTCTAAGGTGTTGTGGATCCCTGTCGAGGGAGAAAGAGAGATCCCGCTAGCAGAGAGGCATGTAGGATCCCCATTATTATGGACACCTAGCCAAGCTGAAGACGAACTCTTGAAGCGAGATTGGGAAGAGCTGATGGAGTTGATCGTTTTAGGCAATGTTGAACAGATAACAGCAAGACACGGTGAAGCACTGCATTTACGTCCGAAGGCTGCTAACAGTCGTGTGTTAACGGAAGCTTACGGTGCAAGCGGAAAACCTATCAAAACTAAACCACGTGGTTTCTATCTGCGAACTCAATTCACCCATAAATTACTGACAACACATTACGCATAGATCGTTTAATCGAGCCTCGATAGCCAAAACTATCAGTGCGTTAAAAAACAGTCTGGAATTAGAATCAATATCTCGCTACCAACGCCTCTTAATGAGGTTTGAGCGCCAGTTCAATATCACAGTAGCTTTGGCTTGGCTCATTACCAAACTCATCATAGGCGTTGTGTAAGCGAAGATACGCCTTTTCAAAGCCGAGCCGGAGTAACTCCTCTTTCACTTGATCCAAGGATCCAAAGTGAAGCGGCTCGCCGTCTTGCTTTACCGGTTCTAGCTTATGTTTGTACTCCACCGCCAATAGATATTCTGAAATATCAGAACAGCCAATAACGTACACTTTGGGTGTTTGATAAGAGTCTTTGTGCTCTCCATGTAACCACATGTCTAACTGATGCTTTTGCATAACCGGCCTCCCTTGCTCTCTATAGCTTAGTAGAACTCTATTTCTTTACTAGGGCACGTTGATTTTTCTCGATTAAAAAAACAAAAAAGAGAAGCCAATGCTTCTCTTTTTTGTCCAGTTCTAGTTCAAAAGCGCTCACTTTTGACACCTAACTATCACCGTCAATGATTTAGGGGGTTGAAAGGTGCGATCAACCCCGAAAGATTACGTCGGTATTCGCGCGCTAAGAACACGACGAAGATGACGAACGCGACGTTCAATGGTGACAACTTCAGGCTCAGAGAAACCAATTGGACGACCATCGGCTTCAAGGCCAATATCTCTTAGCAAATGAGTGTTGTGCCAAGGTAGGTCTAGTGAACTACGACGTACTTTTCGCTGCCATTCCCGCTCTTCACGACGAAGATCGGCACGGATAAGGACTGTTGCTAATTTTAAATATACTGAGTGACGCATAATAACTCTCCAGTTGTTGAGTCAACTGAGGAAAAATAGCGTGTTAGATAGTATGAGGGCTTCTCACTTAGCTGCTATTTTTCCGCAGCCAAATAAGGATACGGATCTATTAGTTAGGTTTATCTTGGGTGTTTCGATCGGCTATGGCTGATGTGAGTGACATATCAGTCACCATGTCAGTACACGGATCAAACGACGCGCAAATATGCTGTATAAAATCGAAATGTTTCATTTGCGCCTCCAAGCTAACTAAAAAATCCAAAAAAAATGGGGAAGTAAAAGCAGACAAGTCTTTGTTAAATCGTTGCTTTAACGGTTAAAGTCTAACCAAGTGAGTATATTATTCAACCGCTAATTGATTAACATTTTTAAAACAATGCATTCGCCTGAAATATTAGTTGCATATTCATTTACATATAACATATTCACTATGATTATATAAAATCACAGCATATCTCTCTTAGGGTCTAACTAGAAAACAACGGACTACCCTTCAGAAACAAAAAAGCCACGTAGATACATGGCCTTTAATTTACGGTGACTGAATAAAGTCATGTAGAGAAGAGTCTAAACAACACCTTCAGAGATTAGGCTGTGTTTATTCAGCAAGCGGTACATCGTCGCTCGTGATACACCGAGCTCCTTAGCCGCCAATGAAACCTGACCACCGTAAGATTCCAATACAATCAGTAACGCATCGCGCTCTGAGCGCTCTCGAATACTCTTCAAGCTTCGGCGTTCATCATTCTGTTTTGGTAAATCCAGTTGGTGATCCTCAATGATCACAGCATCAGACATCAACACAACACGCTTAATCTGATTCATCAGCTCACGCACATTTCCAGGCCAATGGTATCGATTCATCGAACGGATAGCATCGTCTGAGAAGCTCTTCGCTTGAGCATTAAACTCTTTCGAGTACTCACGCAGAAAATGATTCGCCAGTACTGAAATATCGCTCACACGTTCTTTTAAGCTTGGAACATGAATACGCAGAACATTGATATAGTGATAAAGCTCTTCATTGAAGTCGCCCTCGATCAACGCCTTCTCGATATCAGAGGAGTTCGCGGCCAGAATACGCACATCGACAGATTTAGGTCCATTCGCAGTTTCAATCTTACCTTCTTGTAGAAAGCGCAACAGGTTCAGTTGTTGATTGCGTGGCATCGCTAAAACATCATTAAGCAAGATGGTTCCGCCATCGGCTTCTTCCAACATACAAGGCGCAGTCGCTGACTGTGCTGATATGCCAAACACCTCGGCCTCTATTCTCATTTCAGACAAGGCACGACAGTTAACCGTTAAAAATGGTTTCTGTGCTCGCGACGAATTTTGATGAATCGAGCGTGCAATCGTCTCTTTACCAGCCCCACTCTCGCCATAAATCAAGATACTGACATCAGTCGGCCCAATACGCTTTACTTGGTCTCTCAAGCGCTTCACGGCCACAGAATCGCCTAGCAGTCCCATGTTGTTATTGATGCCGTAGTTTGGCCATACCTTCTGCTCAAGCTTAAGCATACCCAGTTGGTGACCAATGGTACTCAGCAATTGAGCATCTGGGATTGGTGCCGTGAAAAAGTCGATACAGAAGTTGACGATAAACTGGCAGATCGTATCAGAGCTTAATTGAGATTCACGGATAAAGGCGAGCCATCTCACCTGCTTGTTATTGCTCACAAGGTTAGCAATACCGTTGAGACTGAACTCATCATGACTAAGATCGACAATACCAATACATGGGCCAATATCAGCAATCAAGGCATCGGCTTTTCGTAAATCTGCACACTGGGTACACTGCCAACCCACTTGTTCTAACACTGATAACCAGGGTTCGTACGCACCACCAACGACGATAAGAGAACCTGGTAAGGAATCCATCTTAAATTGAGTTCCCATCCTTCTTCCTTATTCTATTTTTATTTAAATCAGACTAATACGAGTCACTGCTTCATCGTTCGACAAAATGCCGCGAGAGCGTATTCAGCGCAGAGACGTATAGTAGTGAGACTATCTTAGATTTTATGTCTCAATAGTAAGACTATGTCAGAAATAACGATTTTTCGAATCAAGAGTGCGGTACAGACTAGGTTTTGAAGCCCCAAAACAGAAAAAGCCACCCGAAGGTGGCTTTTTAATTACATATGCTGTTACGCCCTATAAACGAGAATTACGCCTGTGGACGCATTGCCGGGAACAAGATCACGTCACGGATTGTGTGCGTATTTGTAAATAGCATTGCTAGACGGTCGATACCGATACCTTGACCCGCTGTTGGCGGTAGGCCGTGCTCTAGTGCAGTAATGTAGTCTGCATCGTAGTACATCGCTTCGTCATCACCCGCGTCTTTCGCGTTAACTTGCGCTTTGAAACGCTCGTCTTGGTCTTGTGCATCGTTAAGCTCAGAGAAACCATTCGCAACTTCACGGCCACCGATGAAGAACTCAAAACGGTCTGTGAAGAACGGGTTGTCATCGCTACGACGAGCTAGAGGAGAGATGTCCGCTGGGTAGCCAGTGATGAACGTTGGTTGAATTAGCTGAGGCTCAGCCGTTTCACCAAAGATCTCTTCTAGAAGCTGACCACATGTCCAGAACGTTTCTACGTCTACGTGTACAGATTTTGCGATAGCAACCATCTTTTCACGGTCTTGTAGGTCTGCTTCTGTTAGCGCTTGAATCTCAGCGTGCTCAGGGTTGTAGTGTTTGATTGCATCGAACATGCTCATGCGAGCGTAAGTGCCACCGAACTCAACCGTTTCGTCACCGTAAGGCATAGAAGTAGAACCAAGAACGTCCATTGCTGCCGTGCTTAGCATCTCTTCTGTCAGATCCATAAGGTCTTTGTAGTCAGAGTACGCTTGGTAGAATTCCATCATTGTGAATTCTGGGTTGTGACGTGGAGATAGACCTTCGTTACGGAAGTTACGGTTGATCTCGAATACACGGTCAAAACCACCCACCACTAGACGCTTAAGGTAAAGCTCTGGTGCAACACGTAGGTACATGTCGATGTCTAGTGCATTGTGATGAGTGATGAACGGACGTGCAGTTGCGCCACCCGGGATCACGTGCATCATTGGCGTTTCAACTTCTAGGTAGCCTTTCGCGCTCATGAAGTTACGGATTGAAGATACAAGCTTAGAACGCACGATGAATGCATTACGAGAATCTTCGTTCACGATTAGGTCAACGTAACGCTGACGGTAACGCATCTCTTGGTCAGTTAGACCGTGGAACTTCTCTGGTAGAGGACGAAGTGCTTTAGTCAGCAATTCAAACTCTTCCATGTTCACGTAAAGGTCGCCTTTACCTGATTTGTGAAGCGCACCTTTAACACCGATGATGTCACCGATATCTAGGCCTTGGTACTTCTCTTTCAGTACTTTTTGAACGTCTTTCGCTGCGTATGCTTGGATACGACCAGAAGTTTCTTGAATCGCAAGGAATGGACCACGCTTCGCCATAACACGACCAGCGATCGCAACGATGTGGTTAAGCTCTTCTAGCTCTTCCTTAGTCTTCTCACCGAATTCCGCTTGAAGATCGCCAGCTAGGTGCTCACGACGGAAGTCATTTGGGTGACCGTTAGCTTTGCAGTTTTGGCGGATGTGATCCAGCTTGCTGCGGCGCTCAGCGATTAGTTTGTTCTCTTCAGGTGAAGAAGCTTCTTGTGCGTTTTCGTTTTGAACAGCATCAGTCATTAGAGATGTACCCTGCTTTTAAAATTTGGACCGCTATATTTTTGCAAATATAGGCATTTTTACCAATATTATTGGTAAAGCTTAATAGTTGATAAAGCTTACAGACCTGATTTCAGGCTAGCTTCAATAAACTTGTCTAAGTCACCGTCAAGAACCGCTTGAGTATTACGGTTTTCGATGCCGGTGCGTAAATCTTTGATACGAGAATCATCCAGCACGTAAGAGCGGATTTGACTGCCCCAACCGATGTCTGATTTCGTCTCTTCGCTCGCTTGTTTTTCAGCATTTTGTTTTTGAATCTCAAGTTCAAAAAGCTTAGCACGTAGCTGCTTCATCGCTTGATCTTTGTTCTTATGCTGCGAACGGTCATTCTGACACTGAACCACAGTGTTAGTCGGAACGTGAGTAATACGTACCGCTGATTCCGTGGTGTTTACGTGCTGACCACCAGCGCCAGAGGCACGGTATACGTCAATACGTAGGTCAGAAGGATTAATGTCGATCGTAATGTTGTCATCAATCTCAGGATAGATAAACGCAGATGCAAATGAAGTATGACGACGACCACTTGAATCAAATGGTGACTTACGAACTAGACGGTGAACACCAGTCTCTGTGCGTAGCCAACCGTAAGCATACTCACCAGAAATACGTACCGTTGCGCCTTTAAGGCCAGCAACATCACCATCCGACACTTCGATAACTTCAGTCTTGAAGCCTTTCGAATCTGCCCAACGTAAGTACATGCGCAACATCATTGAAGTCCAGTCTTGAGCTTCTGTACCGCCCGAACCTGACTGTAAATCGATGTAGCAATCTGATGCATCGTGATCACCAGAGAACATACGACGGAATTCCAGCTTCTCTAGCTTAGCTTCAAGCTCGGCCAGTTCTGGTTCAATTTCATCGAACGTTTCTTGATCTTCTTCTTCAACCGCAAGCTCTAATAGGCCATCAACATCCTCAACACCTTGGTCAAGTTGGTCGATCGTTTCTACTACCGCTTCCAATGCAGAACGTTCTTTACCTAGCGCTTGAGCACGCTCAGGTTCGTTCCATACATCCGGTTGTTCTAATTCTGCGTTTACTTCTTCTAGACGCTCTTTCTTAGCGTCATAGTCAAAGATACCCCCTCAGGATATTTGTGCGCTCAGACACATCCTGCAGACGGTTTTTTATAGGATTGATTTCAAACATTTTAGCTCATCATTTATGAGTAGAATTTAACCGAAGAATTGTACTCAAAAGTGTGACGGAGATACAGAATTTTTTAGAGTGGTGAACCAAGATTCAACAACTTAATGGGATATAAAATTGACAGGCATAAAAAACACGTAAATTTTGTAAGGGCAGGAAGGAAAACAAGCCCTGTTTTTGAACAGAGCTTGTTGAATTTGGCACTATATGATGAGCATTATTGAGCCCAAAATCACTATTTGGCTTCGATATGATCAATCATCAGCTGCAACGATTGGTTGCCGCGAAATTCGTTGATATCGAGCTTAAATGCAAGATGAACGGTTTTTACTGATGCATCAGGCCAGCGACGTAGGTCGACGTTAAAGGCAATACCGTCAATCATCACATTGGTTGGGTGGCCTTTGTAGAGCGGCTCAAGCATCAGCTTAAGGTGCTTTTCACCCACCAGCTTTTGGTGCAGCACTTTAAACTCACCATCGAAGATTGGCTCAGGGAAAGCTTGTCCCCATGGGCCACCTGAACGCAGCGTTTCAGCGGTGTGCATCGAGAACTCTTCTGGTAACAGCTCACCATCAGACAAGATAATGCCCTTCAGTGCTGTTTCTCCAAGTTCATTCTTCACCACATCATTGAACAGCTTGCTGAAGCGTTCAAAGTCCTTTTCCATGATGGTTAAACCAGCCGCCATTGCGTGGCCACCAAATTTAAGAATCAAGCCAGGGTTTTGAGTATCAATTCGGTCCAATGCATCACGCATGTGCAGACCCGGAATTGAACGACATGAACCTTTGATACTGCCTTCGCCGCCATCTGCAAACGCAATCACTGGGCGGTGGTATTTGTCTTTGATACGCGAAGCCAAAATACCAATCACACCTTGGTGCCAATCACGTTGGAATAGTGCCAAGCCAGAAGGTAGGTCGTCTTTACCAAATTCAAGGCGCTCACAAAAAGCCATCGCTTCTTGCTTCATACCCTCTTCGATCTCTTTACGTGTTTGGTTCAAGCCATCTAACTCACTCGCCATTCGACGAGCCGCATGGATGTTGTTACTCATTAGCAGCTCAACACCAAAAGACATGTCGTCTAATCGACCAGCTGCATTGATACGAGGACCAAGAGCAAAGCCAAAGTCAGACGCCACCAAACGCTTAGCGTCTCGCTTAGCAATTTCGATCAAGGCTTGAATGCCCGGACGAGCTTTACCCGCACGAATACGTTGCAAACCTTGATGAACTAAAATTCGGTTGTTTTCATCGAGTGGAACCACGTCGGCAACCGTACCCAGCGCCACAAGGTCAATCAGTTCCATCAACTTAGGTTCTGTCATGCCGCGCTCTGCAAACCAACCCAATTTACGCATGTGAACACACAATGCCATCATCAGGTAAAAAGCGACACCAACCCCCGCTAGGGCTTTCGAAGGAAAAGCACAACTTTCAAGGTTTGGGTTAACCATAGCATCGACCATTGGCAGTTCATTGCCCGGCAAGTGATGATCGGTAACCAGAACCTCTAGCCCTTTCTCTTTAGCAAAGCGAACACCTTCAATTGAAGATACACCGTTGTCGACCGTCATGATCACTTCAGCACCAAGCTCGATTGCCTGTTCAACAACCTCAGGGCTCAAGCCATAACCATCTTCAAAACGGTTTGGTACCAGATAGTCGACGTTAGAGCTGCCGAGCATACGTAACGCTAAAACAGACAGCGCCGAGCTGGTCGCGCCATCGGCATCAAAGTCACCAACAATGATGATGCGTTTTTGCTGCTGAATAGCTTTGAACAACAGCTCAACCGCAGCATCAATGCCGCCCAGTTTTTGATAAGAGTGCAAGCCTTTCGCTGCTGTCTCTAGTTGGTCGGCACTGTCGATTCCACGACTCACATAAATGCGCTTTAACAAGTCAGGTAAGTGAGCAGGTAAGACTGAAATGTCGACCTCAGGACGGCGTTGGATCTCTATCATATAAAAATGGGCCCGATATCAATCAGGCCACTCCTTAAATCAAAAACATGGGGGATAAATTGGCAATACAGAAAACGAGATTATTGCTCTAAACGTTGAAGAAGTTGTGCTGGCGGTAAGTAACCACTCACCAACTCACCACTTGCTAGCACGATAGCCGGTGTGCCATTGATGCCAAGCTCACGACCTAATTGGTACTGTTTAGCAATGATCTGCTTTTGCTCTGCTAGATCTTTACCAGACGCTGGCATTTGACGATTTACTTTAGCGTCATGCATCGCTGTTTTTGGATCATCTGAAGCCCAGATTGCTGCCATTTGATCGGCAACTTGCCCTGTCGCACCTTGGCGTGGGTAAGCCATGTAACGAACGGTAATACCCAGATCGTTGTAGCCCTGCATTTGGCTGTGCAGACGAACACAGTAGCCACACGTAATGTCAGTAAATACCGTCACAACATACTTTTCGTTATCGGCTTTGTATTCAATAACCGTATCCGACATCGCCGCGACTTTTTCAGCATTCAGCGGAGCTTGACGCTCAGCCAAAACATCACTGAACTTACCGTTTTCATCTAAAGAGTAAAGTGTACCGGCTAGAAAGTGATCGCCCTCTGGAGAAGAAAATATAATGCCGCTGTTGGTTTGAACTTCTAACAAACCATCGATATCCGAAGGAACAATCTTATCGACCTTAATACCGATTTTTTCAAAACGCTTAGTTAACGCAGCTGTATCAATAGCTTGAGCTGGAGCAGCTTCTACGGCTGTTGATGTTGTTTCTACTTTCGCTTCTGATGCATTACATGCAGTAATCATAAGAGGAAGCGCTAGTAGAGGAAGACGGCGTAATACGCTCATTAAGTTCACCTTAAAAATAAATGGATTTAAGCACGTGGGTGATGCTGCGCATGAATTTGTTTGAGCCTTTCAGTCGCCACGTGAGTATAAATTTGGGTTGTCGATAAGTCACTATGCCCAAGTAACATCTGTACGACCCTGAGATCTGCGCCATAGTTCAGTAAATGCGTCGCAAAAGCGTGTCTCAATACGTGTGGTGACAACAATTCTGTGTCGATACCAGCGACGACCGAGTAGTGCTTAATACGATACCAGAACGTCTGACGGGTCATTTGCTTGGCGCGTTTACTCGGAAAAACCACATCAGAACTGTTTTCGCCAAGTAGATGTGGACGACCCTGTTCAATAAAAGTCTCTATCCAATCCACCGCATTTTCGCCCATTGGTACTAAGCGCTCTTTGCCACCCTTACCAATAACACGCACCACGCCCTGTCTTAGGCTGATGTTTTCCATCGTCAAGCTAACCAGTTCTGTCACACGCAAACCGGTTGCATAGAGTAACTCAAGCATCGCCTTATCGCGAAGCTCAATCGGATCGTTCGGATCTGGCGCATCGAGCAAAGCATCAACCTGTTCTTCGCTCAAATCTTTCGGCAAGCGTTGCGGCAGCTTCGGGCTGATCAACAAGGCACTTGGATCATCGCCTCTGATTTTCTCGCGGTGCAAATATTGGAACAAGCGACGAATCGCCGACAACATACGGGCACGAGAGGTCTGCTTAAAATCGGCGTCGGCTAACCAGCCTTGATAATCCTGTAAACCTGAAAGGCTAATGAAGTCGAGGCGGTAATTGTTCTTTTCCATCCACGCTAATAACTTGGACAAATCGGTACGGTACGAGACAAGCGTATTCTCCGATAATCCTCGCTCCATCCACATAGCATCTAAAAACTGCTCAACGAGACCGTGGTCTGCGCTCTGCCCTTGAGGCGACTGCATAGTGTTACTCACAATATTGGAAACTGTTTTGAGAGTATGCCAGAGCAAATATGAATGCCATAAAAATTACGACTTGAGCGGATAATCGCTGCAATCGAAGTCGATTTATGGTTAGAATTCGCCATCTGAAATTAAAATCGAACGTTTGCTATGAAAATTGGATTATTTTACGGCTCAACCACCTGCTACACAGAAATGGCAGCAGAGAAAATTCGCGGCATTATTGGTGAAGACCTAGTTGATATCCATAACGTGAAAGAAAGCCCTCTTTCATTGATGGCGGACTACGACCTTTTATTGCTGGGCATCTCGACTTGGGACTTCGGTGAAATCCAAGAAGATTGGAATGAACTGTGGGAAGACATCACAACCACGCCTATGAAAGGCAAGGTTGTGGCTCTGTTTGGTTTGGGTGACCAAGAAGGCTACGGCGAATGGTTCCTAGATGCGATGGGTCTATTGCATGATGAACTGAAAACCGCGGGTGCAGAGTTTGTTGGCTTCTGGCCAAACGATGACAGCTACGAGTTCGAAGCGTCTAAAGCGTTAACCGAAGACAAATCTCAATTCGTTGGTTTGGCGCTTGATGAAGATTCACAATACGAGCTAAGCGACGACCGTATCGCAAGCTGGGTTGAGCAAGTACTGGTTGAGTACAGCGAAAAGCTATAACCAAACAGAAGTACTCCCGGCTAAGTAGCTAACCAAGTAACTAGCTGGATATAAAAAGATCACAGAATACAAAAAGGCCTCATTACTGCGAAGTAATGAGGCCTTTTCTATTTCATCTCGAAGGACAATCTAATCTCGACGGAAGATTAAACAGTCTCTTCAGCCATCTCTTGTTCTGTTGACTTGCCAACAAAGAACATACAGATGATTGCAGCCGTTGTTGGAAGCAACCAACCCATACCGATCTCAAACAGTGGCAGCATCTTAAGTGCAGACACGTCTACACCCGCTACTTTAGCTCCATCAATAAGAGCAAACAGCAGTGACACTAATACCACTACGCGGTAAGCCGCTTTTGGATTAGGGAAACGGCTACGTAAGAATGTCAGAGCAACCAACGCGATAGCGACTGGGTACAGTGCAAACAGTACTGGAACAGACAGAGAAATCAGTTGAGAAAGACCAACGTTCGCAACGGTTGCACAAGCTACACCATTGATGATTACCCAAGTCTTGTAAGACAGAGGCGTTAGCGAGCTGAAGTAATCAGAACATGCTGACACAAGGCCAATCGCCGTAGTTAGACATGCTAATAGTACGATCACAGAAAGCACTAGCTGACCAGAAGGACCAAACAACGATTGAACGTATAGGCTTAAAATAGCACCGCCATTGTCTGCACCAGCTGCGACTGTTGCACTTGTTGCGCCTAGGAAAAATAGAGAGATGTAAACAAACGCCAGACCCGCTGCGGCAATACAACCCGCGCTAATTAGGTACTTAGTCGTCGCTGCACGGTCAGTAATGCCCTTGCTACGAATCGCATCAACAATCAGCATACCAAACATCAAAGAAGCAAAAGTATCCATGGTGTTGTAGCCTTCAAGGAAACCTTTGGTCAGTGGTTGAGTGATGTACTCACCGTGAGCCGCAAGAACGTCGCCTTGAGGGTTAACGAATACAGCGATCGCCAGTACAACCAAACCAACGAACAGTGCAGGTGTTAGTACCTTACCAATGACGTCAATAAGCTTACCTTGCGACCATGAGAAGAACATCGCTACTACAAAAAATGCAATCGAAAAGAGAGTTAGGTGAGCTTGAGAGGCATCGATGAAGAACGGTTTCACCGCCATCTCATAGGCAACAAGGCCAGTACGCGGTGCAGCAAATGCAGGACCGATAATAATAAAGATCAGTACAGCCATGATGGTTGCTGCTTTCTTAGGAAGATCTTTAGTTAAGTGACCCCAAGAGCCACCAGCCACTGCGACCGCGACGATAGTGATTAAGGGCAGACCAACGGCAGTCAGCAGAAAACCAGACATCGCTGGAAGGAAGTGATCACCGGCTAATTGGCCAGCTAGAGGTGGGAAGATGATGTTACCCGCACCCAAGAAAAACGCAAAAAGCATAAAGCCCAATGCCATTATATCTGTTAGTTTTAGACTCTGTTTCACAGATAATCCTTAATTATATTTATGAATTTATGTTGTGCTTACATGAATGTTACAGCTCAAAGCTGCCAATCAATCTATAAAATAGTCGCGCATAATGACGAAACAACTGGCTAGCTGCAAGTCACCACACAAAAACACCATATAAATTTGCATATGAGAACAAAAAGCAGTGGATTCCACTAGCTATAGAAAAATAGCCACAATTATAAACTAACCATAATGCACAACAATATTTTTTCAAGCAGAACATTGACTCATACAAGCGGTTAACATTAGAGCTAATCACTTAAAATATCTCGATACTCAGAACATTAATGAAAGACAAAACAGTGCAAACTAAAAGCTTCAATTTTAAGCAATTCTCAATTTACGGCGGGAAAAGCGGTATGCCAGTCAGTACCGATGGCGTATTACTTGGCGCTTGGGTAAGCCTGCCACAAAGATCATGTGTACTCGATATTGGAACCGGGACAGGTCTGCTGGCTTTGATGGCTGCGCAGCGTTTTGAAGATGCTTCAATCTCTGCGATAGATATTGATCAACACGCTATTGATGCTGCCACTGTCAATATTGAGCAGTCGCCTTGGCAAAATCGTATCTCCCTTGATCACGGCAGCGTGTTAACAACCGACTTTCCACAAAGGTTTGATGCGATCATCTGTAACCCGCCCTACTTCAACTCTGGAGAACAGGCGCAGCAAAGCCAAAGAGCCACCGCCAGGCACACCGACAGCTTGGATCATTTAGCGCTTGCCCAGCGTTGTTTCGAGATAACAACCGACGCCGCGACTGCCAGTTTCATCCTACCGACGCCTGAGGGGGAAGGTTTTATCAAGCTTGCCGAGCAATGTGGTTGGTATCTAGCAAAACGCCTTGATGTAAAAACAACAGATAAAAAGCCAGCTAGCCGAATTTTATTCGAGTTATCTAAAGATCCTGCTTGCGAGCAAGATTTGCAGCGCGAATCGCTTACAATTCACCATCAAGGTGGTTATAGCGAAGCATTTATTGCGCTCACTAAAGATTTTTATCTCAAGATGTAGCAAATACCATGTGATCCTAATCACTAATGCTTCTATAATGTCCGACTACTCTTTTTTATCGTCTGCTTTTTGAGGCAGAAACATTTATTGCTTGTGGAGAAACAACAGTGATCAGAACCTTTGCAGAACTCGATCTAAACCAAGAGCTGCTTAAAGCAATTGACGAAATGGGCTACGAACGTCCAACACAGATACAAGCTGAAGCAATCCCACAAGCGTTAGATGGAAGAGACGTTTTGGCTTCTGCGCCAACAGGTACTGGTAAAACAGCATCATTTGTATTGCCAGCACTGCAATACCTACTGGATTTCCCACGTAAGAAATCTGGCCCTGCACGAATGCTTATCCTGACGCCAACGCGTGAGCTAGCAATGCAGATCACCGAACAAGCACGTGAGCTTGCTAAATACACCAGCCTAAATATCTTCACGATCACGGGCGGTGTTATGTACCAAGAGCACGCAGATATCTTAAGTACAACTCAAGATATCGTAGTAGCAACACCTGGCCGTTTGATGGAATACATTGAAGGCGAGCGTTTTGACTGTCGTGCGATTGAATGGCTGGTTCTAGATGAAGCCGACCGCATGCTAGACATGGGCTTTGGTCCTGTTGTTGACCGTCTGTCTGCAGAGTGTCGCTGGCGTAAACAAACTTTACTGTTCTCAGCAACGCTAGAAGGTAAAGGCATTGAAGGCTTCACTGAAGATCTACTGAAAAACCCAGCGGAGATCGATGCGAAATCATCACTTCGTGAGCGTAAGAAGATCACTCAGTGGTACCACCGTGCAGACACAGCAGAGCACAAGCTGAACATCCTAAAGCACGTCATCACAGAGCAAGCTGAGCGCAGCATCGTATTCTTGAAGACGCGTGATCGTCTAGGTGATCTACGAGCTCAACTTGAAAGCGCGCAAATTCCATGTGCGTGGATCCAAGGTGAAATGCCTCAAGATCGTCGTAACAACGCGATTGCTCGTTTCCGTGACGGCTCTGTAAACGTACTACTAGCGACTGACGTTGCTGCTCGTGGTATCGACCTTCCAGACGTAAGCCACGTAATCAACTACGACATGCCACGTACTGCTGACGTATACCTACACCGTATTGGCCGTACTGCTCGTGCTGGTAAAAAAGGTAACGCGGTTTCTATCATTGAAGCGCACGATCAACTAATGATTGAGCGTGTGGCTCGTTACACAGACGAACCAATCAAAGAACGCTTTATTGAAGGCATGCGCCCTACGCATAAGAAAGCGGCCGTGACTAAGAAGAAGAAGCCGAAGAAAGAAGATAAGAAAGCGGTAGAGAAACAAAAAATCGCGAAGAAGAAAAAAATCGCGAAGAAAAAGAAAGCAGCAAAGAAGAAGTAATCTACCAGCTTCAACGATTCAATAAAAAAGCCCCATGCAGTTCGCTGCATGGGGCTTTTCTCTATCTGGTCTGTTATCAGGCTAAAACCGAGAGCTACTCGTTAGCCAAGGACTACTAGTTTTGCTCTTCGCGCTTAAAGACAAGCTCTTTCGCGTTCGACTCTTCTTCAACGAAGTAGTAGCCCGCCGTATCAAACTGGGTCAGCGCCTCAACCGAGTCGATCTTGTTCTCGATGATGTAGCGAGCCATCATGCCACGCGCTTTCTTCGCGTAGAAACTGATCACCTTGTACTGACCGTTCTTGCAGTCTTTGAATACAGGGGTAATCACTTGGCCATCCAAGTTCTTCGGCTTCACGGCTTTAAAGTATTCGTTAGACGCCAAGTTGATCAACACATTGTCGCCTTGAGCATTCAACGCTTCATTCAGCTTGTCTGTGATGATGTTGCCCCAGAACTGGTACAAGTTAGTACCACGAGCATTGGCTAAGCGTGTACCCATCTCTAGGCGGTATGGCTGCATCAAATCCAACGGCTTAAGCAAGCCATATAACCCAGAAAGCATGCGCAGGTGGTCTTGTGCGTAGTCAAAATCTTCATCCGATAGCGTTTCAGCGTCTAGGCCAGTGTATACATCGCCTTTAAAGGCTAGGATTGCTTGGCGTGCGTTGTCTTGGGTAAAGGTCTCGCTCCACTGCTCAAAGCGCGCTACGTTCAACCCTGCGATTTTATCGCTGACTTTCATCAGTGCAGAAATATCTACTGGCGTCAGTTTGCGGCACTCTTCAATCAGCTCAGCAGAGTGTTCAACAAACTCAGGCTGACTAAAGCGTTCCGTCGCTAATGGTGATTCGTAATCAAGTGTTTTGGCTGGAGAAACGACAACTAACATAACTTTACCCTAATCGGTTATCTAACTGGATGCTGCTAGAGTATAGAAAAAACATCAACTTGTCTTTATGACTCTTCCTATTACTTCGATAGGGAGAATGAGCTTCGATAGACAGAATGAGACAAATGACAGGCAAACAAAAAGGCTAAGGTCGAAACCTTAGCCTTTCTAATCACTTTAGGATGAGCCGTTTATCGCTCCAACAAGATTACTTCTTGTTGTTGTCCCAAATACCGTCTTCCAGCTGAGACTTAAGCTCTGGGAAGTCATTCGAATCGAATGTTGGTACTTTACCCGCGTCTAGTTGGCGGTTGTAGTCTTTCGCTAGCTTAATCACAATACCTGATAGCAGGATAATCGCCACCAAGTTAACAATCGCCATTAGGCCCATCGATACGTCAGCCAGTGCCCATACCGTTGGTAACGTCGCTAGAGAACCGAACATAACCATACCCAGAACAACGATACGGAACAGCACTAGGCCCTTCTTGTTGTTGTGCTCAAGGAAGATAAGGTTCGTTTCAGCGTACGAGTAGTTTGCAATGATTGAAGTGAAAGCGAAGAAGAAAATCGCTACCGCTACAAAAATGCCGCCCCATTCGCCCACTTGTGCTGTTAGTGCACGTTGCGTTAGTTCGATACCCGTTACTTCACCGTGTGGTACATACTCACCAGACATCAGGATGATTGCGACTGTTGCTGAACAGATAACAATGGTATCCATGAACACGCCTAGCATTTGCACGTAACCTTGTGATGCTGGGTGCGGTGGGTAAGGCGTAGCAGAAGCTGCTGCGTTTGGCGCAGAACCCATACCCGCTTCGTTCGAGAACAAACCACGTTTGATGCCGTTAATCATCGCTTGTGCGATTGCGTAACCTAGGCCACCCGCTGCTGCTTCTTGCAGACCGAATGCACTCTTGAAGATAAGAGCCAGTACTTCAGGCACTTTCTCGATGTTCGCGAACATCACGTACATAGCGATCGCTAGGTAAGCCAATGCCATGATTGGAACGATGATTTCTGCTGTGCGTGCAATCTTACGGATACCACCGAAGATAACGAACGCAGAGATGATTACGATACCAACACCAACGTAGCTACGCTCAAGGTCGAATGCCGTATTCATTGCGCTTGCAATCGCGTTCGCTTGAACCGCGTTGAATACAAGACCAAATGCAATGATGAGGAAGATAGAGAATAGAACCCCCATCCAACGCATGCCTAGGCCTTTCTCCATGTAGTATGCAGGGCCGCCGCGGTAGTTACCGTCGTTATCACGCGTTTTGTATAGCTGTGCCAGTGTGCTTTCTGCAAACGATGTTGCCATACCTAGCATTGCGATTAGCCACATCCAGAAGATAGCACCAGGGCCACCAGCGGTTAGTGCTACAGCAACACCTGCCATGTTACCCGTACCTACACGAGCAGCGAGACTAGTACAAAGAGCTTGGAAAGAAGAGATACCAGCACTGTCTGCTTTACGGCTGTTTCTAAGAACAGAGAACATGTGGCCGAAATGGCGGAATTGAATGAAGCCTAGTCGTACAGTGAAGTAGATACCCACACCAACCAGTAAGTAAACTAAGATAGATCCCCAAAGGAGATCGTTCATCAAATTGATTAAGTCTGTCACGTGAACCTCGTAATTGAGTTTAAGCACCGATCATGCTTCCTAGCCTTCCTCTTAATCGCCTATGCCTCTGTCAATGTTGTGTCGGCACTCTTGTTATATTCTTGCGGCGATTGAGACTGTAAATGTCGCTTCATGCATCCATTTTACGTATCAGTGTATTTTTTGACGGGCGGATAATGCAGCGAGACGGCCTAAAAATCAATATGCAAATACACTTATATTAAAATGACATTTCACTAATAACACACCTTTTGTTAACACAACTTTCAACAATGCAGCCCAATAAAAGTCACATTATCGGGACATAATATCAACAACAGCCACGGCACTACCCCAACAAGAACACCATCCTATAAAAATGACGTCAGCCTAGGTTTTACAAGGTATAGTGAAGATCTTCGTTTTTTTCTAGGCCAATGAGATCCCTATACCGCACGGTACTATGTGCACTTCAATGCATTGTAGTCAAAACGCTATTCCATTCGCACAATGAATTAACATTCAATAACCCCCAATTTAATCGTTTACTTAGGTTTGTTTGCCTGTTTTTTATACATAATAATTCTCACAATGTGTGAGCATGCATAAGAAAATAGAACAAAAGCTTCATGGATTTGAAACAAATGAGAAACAAATCAAAGTTATTGTGAACCTAAATATGATATTTATTGGTTCGTAAGAACTAGTCCCACGGAAGGAGATATGGCTTATGGATAGCTTTCAATTCGATGAAGTATCAGAACTAGAAATGCCTCGTGTAACTCAAAAATCACGCTCGAAACCACTCAAGCGTAAGTGGCGTGAAATCGAAGCCATCAACGATCGTAGGCAGCTTGAGAAAGAGCTGAGAGAGATGAACCTAGGTCTTGATTTTAGCCTTGACGATATAAAACTTTAATCAGCACGATAAGAAATCAGATAGCAAAAGGCACCTATATAGGTGCCTTTTTTATTTTTTGAGGTAGTTAATCCGCTCAAAGCGCCATTTGGAAACCAACCCTCTAATATAGAGGACACCTAAAATAGGTGCACCTCAACATTACAACGGGCTAAACACACTCTTGTTCATTTTGTCGAACCCGAGCCGCGAGTTGGCGATATTGATCGGCGATGGTCTCTCCAAAAACAGGGTCATCTTCCGGTTGAAGCCATTGAGACTCCACTTCTTGCCAATCTTTCACCGTGAACGCCTCAACAATCATGGGTAGCACATGCTTCTCTTCATATTCCATGTGCTTTCGCTGAGCCTTAACAAACGCTTCAAGCTGCTCAATAAAGACTTGCTGAGGAACCACCGCATCTTGAAGGATCATATCGACCAAACCTAAAAAGTCCGCCGTTTTCTCAGAAAGCAATTGATGCTCTAACTCCAAGTCTTCAATCGCTTGCTCGCTGCCATATTGCTTAAGATAGTAGCGATAAATGACGTCTTCTTTAGGGTGATGCACTTTGTCTGAATGGTTCATAAGGTAATGAACCACCTCTGCGATCAGGCTATAGTTTATTTCTCGCTCCTGTTTCAGAAACTCTAACTTACTGTTGAGTATCGCGAGTAAACGAGCCATATAGCCATGCTCTCGTCTTATCCTTTCAATCATCATAGTATTGCACTCCATTACACCTACTATTTATAAGTGTATACGAATATGCTGATTTATGATTTGACCCTGCTCAGAAAACCACCAACCTACACTTCTGTTGGTAAACGCCAGTCAATAGGTTGTTGATCCATAGAAGAAAGCAGCTTGTTGGTTGTAGAGAAATGCTGACAACCGAAGAATCCACGGCGTGCCGATAATGGCGATGGGTGAGGTGCAACCAACACATGATGCTTGTCGTCATCAATCGCTTGACCTTTCTTCTGGGCGTGTGCGCCCCACAACAAAAAGATGATCGGTTCAGAGCGCTGATTGAGCTCAGCAATAATGGCATCGGTAAAGGTTTCCCAGCCACACTTAGCATGTGAGTGTGCTTTTGCCTCTTCGACTGTAAGGACTGTGTTCAACATCAACACCCCTTGCGATGCCCAAGAATCGAGATAACCATGACTAGGAATCTCAAAGCCCTCTATATCTTGTGCAAGCTCTTTGTACATATTGCGTAGAGAAGGTGGGATTTTCACACCAGGAAGCACTGAGAATGCTAAGCCGTGAGCTTGGTTAGCACCGTGATAAGGATCTTGCCCTAAGATAACCACTCGCACGGATTCGAAAGGCGTCATATCAAAGGCACTGAACACCTGTTCTTGTGGCGGGTAGACGGTTTTACCACTATTACGTTGCTGTTCAACAAACGCGAGGACACTCTGAAAGTACTCTTTATCACGTTCATCATTAATAATTGATTCCCAAGTCTTTGGTGCGCTCATCGTTTTACTTCCCAATCATCAAGGTTTCTAGCGGCTTTCGCCAGACAAAAAAATAGCTGTATCGGCTAACTGTCCTAAATAAGGCTCTAGTTATACCTCATACAGCTATCAATAAACATGATGTGTAGGGTTCACTTGTTGATGAATCATAATAATCAGTTCAAGTTGTGCTTATCTCGATTAACCACTTTTCTGCTGTGTACGATGGTGGCCGTGGTTATGCACGTGACGGTTTGGTGTAGGTAAACGGCGTGCGACAGCAATAGTTGAAGTTTGGGTGATTGAATACATAAAGGCACCTCCTCTAAGACATCGTGAACTACATATTCACTTTAATACTATGAAAGAAAGGTGCCAATTTTTAGAAATAGACGGAAATAAATTTCCCCCTCTATTATTACGCTTGTTCGCTCGCTAGCGTTGCTGAGCGATGAAACATTCTAAGTTGTTGAATTTCCTCTTTCCAGATCGTCGAATCAATGGTTTCCAAGATAAGAGGGATACCATTAAAGCGAGAATCAGAGGCAATATACTCAAAACAATCCCAGCCAATTTCGCCTTTTCCTAAAGAATGGTGTCGATCGACTCGGCTCGCGAACTCAGCTTTTGAATCATTGATGTGCATTGCTCTTAGATAGTGCATACCCACGATGCGGTCGAACTCAGCAAAAGTATGCTCACACGCCTCTTTTGTACGTAAGTCATAGCCAGCAGTAAACGTATGGCAGGTGTCTAAGCACACACCCACACGTGACTTATCTTCTACCTGCTCGATAATCTCGGCTAGATGTTCAAACTTCCAACCCAGATTAGTGCCCTGCCCAGACGTATTCTCGATCACTGCGATTACGTCAGGTACCGCTTGATGAGCTAGGTTGATCGATTCAGCGATCTTCGCCAAACATTCGCTTTCTGAGATTTTCTTTAAATGACTCCCAGGATGAAAATTCAAAAGCGTTAGTCCAAGTTGATTACAACGCTCCATTTCATCAATAAAAGCCGCGCGTGATTTCTCTAGCTTCTCTTCTTCTGGCGCTCCTAGGTTAATCAGGTAGGAGTCATGAGGAAGAATGTGCTCAGCACCGTAGCCCAACATTTTGCAATTGGCTTTAAAGGCACTAATGGTTTTCGCTTCTAGTGGTTTTGCCGCCCACTGTCTCTGGTTCTTGGTAAACAGTGCAAACGCATTGGCACCTATTTCACGTGCACGCATAGGCGCCTGATCAACACCACCAGCAGCCGACACATGAGCGCCAATAAACTTAATATTTGTTTCCGGTTTTGAGGATGAATTATTGTTTGTCATTAAATCACTTTACACTTTCAGAATGCTTAATAAATAAAGGGTCGTATCGGTTGTAGTTCAATAAAAACACAATAAATGTAGTAAACTTACAACAAATATGCTGTTAAATATTTTTTATACTTTAAAATATTTTGTAATTACTTTGTTTTCAAAGGTTTTATTGATTTACCTCAATATAATCACCTTTGTAAAAATATGGTTTTTGGTTGTTTTTTGACTTAAATCAATGTTAACCTTACTAATATTAGGTATACATTACCCAGCTCAATAAAAATCGAAAGTTAACACCATAATCAAACCACATTCAGTGGACTAGGAGATAGTTATGATCCAAGGTATTCAAATTACTAAAGCAGCAAACGATGACCTACTAAACTCAATCTGGCTACTAGATAGCGAGAAGAATGAAGCTCGTTGTGTTGTTGCTACTGCAGGTTTCGAAGCTGACCAAGTTATCTCAGCTGCAGACCTAGGCGAGTACGAAAGCCGTGAAGTTGCAATCGAAGCAGCACCACGCATCGAAGGTGGTCAACACCTAAACGTTAACGTTCTTAAGCGTGAAACGCTAGAAGACGCAGTTGCTCACCCAGAGAACTACCCACAGCTAACTATCCGTGTATCGGGTTACGCTGTACGTTTCAACTCTCTAACAACTGAACAGCAACGTGACGTTATCGCACGTACGTTCACTGAGTCTCTATAATTTTTAGAGCTTAAATTAGAATACAAAAACGGCGCTCATTGAGCGCCGTTTTTATTTGTTCGAAAAACAAATGGACGTTACGGTTGAACTCGACGAAGCACAGCTTTTAGCGCTTCAAAATCGTTATCAAGATCTTCAGACAACAATTCCATCGCCGCGTGTTTTGCTAGCGGGCCAGGCAGTTCGATATCAGAACCTAGGATGTCATCAACCACTTCTTTGAATTTCGCTGGGTGTGCTGTACACAGGAACAAGCCAGTTTCGTTCTCTTGCAGTTGCTCTTCCAGTAGACGGTAAGCAATCGCACCATGTGGTTCACATAGGTAACCTTGTGCTTTTAGGTCGCGAACTGACTCAGCGCTCTGCTCGTCAGATACTTTACCTTTGCCTAGTGTATCTAAGCCCCAACCTTTCAGTTGGCAAAGCTCTTCGATACGAGGCCAGTTGTTTGGTTGGCTTACGTCCATCGCGTTCGATGTTGTCGCAACAGTCGGTTTTGGATCCCATTGACCTGTTTCTAGGTAACGAGGAACAGTGTCATTTTCGTTAGTTGCTGCGATAAAACGCTTAACAGGTAGACCTAGCGCTTTAGCCAATAGACCAGCCGTTAGGTTACCAAAGTTACCACTTGGTACAGAGATAACGAGGTTTTCACGTTGCTCTTTAGTCAGCTGAGAAGCCGCCTCAAAGTAGTAACAGATCTGAGCCATTAAACGGCTGATGTTGATCGAGTTTGCCGAATTAAGACCGATCTCTTTACGCAGTTCAGCGTCATCAAATGAGTCTTTAACTAGAGCCTGACACGCATCAAAGTCACCATCAATCGCCACAGTGTGGATGTTCTTGCCAAGCGTACAGAACAGCTTCTCTTGCAGTGGGCTGATCTTGCCTTTCGGGTAAAGAATCACAACATTGATGTCTTCCATGCCGTAGAAAGCATGCGCAACCGCCGCACCAGTATCACCTGATGTTGCCGTTAAGATAGTGATTTGACCACCATCAGAAACAGCTGCTAAAGATTGAGCCATAAAGCGGCCACCGAAATCTTTAAACGCCAGTGTTGGACCGTGGAAAAGCTCAAGCGCGTAAACGCCGTCTTTTACTTGGTTGATTGGTGCAGGGAATTGGAACGCTGCATCCACCATTTGGTCGATCTGTTCTTTTGGTAATTCATCACCAATCAATGCTGACAGAATCTTTGAGCTACGAGGGACAAAGTCCTCTGCTAGCAGCGCATCGATATCATCAAACTTTGGCAGTTCAGATGGGAAAAATAGACCTTGATTACGGCCTAAGCCTTGACGAACGGCTTGGCCAAAAGAGACTTGTTCATCATTTTCTTTGATGTTGTACAGTTTCATAACTCACTTCCTGTAACGATCGAACCCTGCTTATCTAGGCGACAAACGTGAACGAATCCTTCTTCATTTTGTACGTAATTTTGTTCTAACCAGCGTGCAACACGCTCGGCGACATCTTGTTCTTTGCAAATGCTAAATAGAGTTGGACCACTACCAGAAATACCAGTAGCCAGTGCCCCAGCTGACAGCGCGTATTTACGAGCATCAGCAAACCCTGGAAGCAGTTTCTCACGATATGGTTCAGCGATCACGTCTTTGATCATCTTCGCCGCCAGTTCAGGTTGACCTGAATGACACGCGTGGATAAAGCCCGCTAAGTGACGACCATGAGCAATAATATCCTGACGACGATATTGAGATGGTAGGATCTCTCTCGCTTCAGCCGTTGAAACCTTAATACCCGGATAAGCCATTACCCAGTACCAGTCGTCAAAACACGGTACTTCTTGGCTGATGATGCCTAGCTCTTCAAGCATGAGCTGCACACCACCAAGGTAACATGGCGCAACGTTATCGTAGTGGATACCACCTGAAATCTTGCCTTCCATTTCACCCATCAGAGCAAGCAGTTCAGTTTCATTCAGGGGCTGACCGTGAAAACGGTTTAGCGCATCCAGTGCCGCGACGATTGAACATGCACTAGAACCCAAACCTGAACCGATAGGCATGTTCTTTTCTAGTGTCATTTCTAAAGGCTTTAGCGTAACGCCTTTTTTATCAAGCTCTCTCGAGAACACCACCCAGCAGTCGTAAACGATGTTTTCTTTTGCTTCAGTTGGCAGCTTAGAAACAAAGCTGCCTGCAGTTTTAAGTGAGAATGGTTCATCACCGGCTTTAACCATAACTCGGTCACCTAGCAGCGTGCCATCCACTGGAGACACAGCGGCCCCCAACACATCAAACCCTACACTGACATTACCGATTGATGCAGGAGCATAAACGACAACATCCATATCACTTGAACTCATTCTTAAACTCCTAATTTCCAACCAAGAGTACGCATCACATCAGAGAATACGCCAGCAGCTGTTACTTCAGTACCCGCGCCGTAGCCACGCAGTACTAGAGGGATTGGTTGGTAGTAACGGCTGTAGAATGCTAATGCGTTCTCGCCATCTTTAATCTTGAACATTGGGTCGTCGCCATCAACAGCAGCGATACGAACCTTACACTTACCTTCAGCGATTTCACCCACATAACGAAGTACTTTACCTTCTTCTGCTGCGATAGCTGACTGCTCTTTGAAGTAAGCATCCGCTTCTGGTAGGCGAGCCATGAACTCTTCAACCGTACCTGAATCATCAAAACCCGGTGGCAGAGCTTGGTCTACTTCAACATCTTCAAGTTCAAGCGCCATGCCTGCTTCACGAGCAAGAATAAGCAACTTACGCGCCACATCCATACCAGATAGATCATCTCGAGGATCCGGTTCAGTGAAGCCGTTATCTTTTGCAATATTGGTTGCCTGGCTCAGTGTCATACCTTCATCAAGCTTGCCGAAGATGTAAGACAGTGAACCTGAAAGAATGCCGTTGAACTTCTCAAGTTCATCACCTGCAGAGATAAGGTTCTGTAGGTTTTCGATTACTGGTAGACCTGCACCTACGGTTGTTTCGTACATCAGCTTACGACGTGAGTTACGTGCAACTTCACGAAGCTGATGGTAGTAAGCCATGCTTGCTGTGTTTGCTTTCTTGTTTGGTGTTACCACGTGGAAACCAGCCGCTAGGAAATCAGCGTACTGCGCAGCAATACCTTCGCTAGACGTACAGTCAACTAATACTGGGTTGATGATGTGGTTACGTTGAACAAGAGCCGCTAAGCGAGCTAGGCTGAATTCTTCAGTCGCACTCGACATACGGTCACGCCACTGCTCTAACGGTAGACCATCGCTGTCTAGCAACAAACCTTTACTGTTTGCTAAACCACATACGCGAATCACGATGCCTTTTTCAGCCAATTTACCTTGCTGACGTTGGATCTGATCAACAAGTTCGCCACCAACGCCGCCGACACCCACAACGAATACGTCTAGGAAGTGCTTAGAGTTAAATAGGTTCTCGTGACACGCTTTGATTGCTTCAGAGATTTTATCTTCAGGGATAACCGCTGAAATAGCGCGCTCTGAAGAACCTTGAGCAATAGCAACAATGTTGACGTTCACTTCAGCTAAAGAAGAGAAGAACTGAGATGCTACGCCACGTGAAGTGCGCATACCGTCACCCACCAGCGTTACAATCGCAACGTCATCCATGAACTCAACCGGCTCTAACAGGCCATCTTTAAGTTCAAGTTCAAACGCGTCTGACAACACTTGTTTCGCTTTCACCTTATCAGCCGATTCAATACAGAAGCTGATGCTGTACTCAGAAGAAGATTGAGTAATAAGGACAATAGAAACGCCAGCAGAAGACATCGCGCCGAATACACGACTCGCCATACCTACCATGCCCTTCATGCCTGGGCCTGATACGTTAACCATGGTTAGGTCACTTAGCGTCGTAATACCTTTGATTGCTAGGTTATCTTCGCCAGTGTCTTGGCCAATCAAAGTACCTGCGCCTTGTGGGTTGAAGCTGTTTTTGATCAGACAAGGAATGTGGAATTGCGCAATAGGAGCAATGGTTTTCGGGTGTAGAACCGAAGCACCAAAGTAAGAAAGCTCCATCGCCTCTTGGTAGCTAAGAGACTTAAGAAGACGAGCATCATCCACTAAACGCGGGTCACAGTTGTAAACGCCGTCTACATCTGTCCAGATCTCACAGCAATCAGCACGTAGACATGCCGCTAGAACTGCAGCTGAATAATCAGAGCCGTTACGGCCAAGTGTGACTAGCTCACCTTTATCGTTACCTGCTGTAAAGCCCGGCATGATATTTACGTGACCTTTAGGCAGTGGCGACTGACGGAAGTTCTGAGTTGAAACGTCCACATCGACCATAGCTTCAAGGTGATCACCTTTAGCGTATAGGTATTGAACTGGGTCAATCAGGCTTGCTGGTTGGCCTTTCGCTTCAAGTACCGCTTTCATCAACTGGATTGAGATTCGCTCACCTTTACTGATGATGCGAGCATTAACATGGTTCGGGCACATACCCAATAGGTTAATGCCGTTTACGAACTGTTTTAGCTGAGCAAGAGAAGTATCAACCTGCTCTTGGAACGCAGAACCATCAATAGAAGGAACAACAGTTTGAATATCTGCAAACAGTGCAGCGAATGAGGATTCGATCTCTGTAATCTGTGCGTCTGCTTCACCATTTTTAAGTGCAGCTTCAATTACAGCAACCAACTTATTGGTTGTTTTTCCTGGAGCCGATAGTACAACGGCTAGCTCTTCTTGCTGGGCATTATTAGCGATGATATCAGCCGCTCGTAAAAAACGATCTGCATCAGCTAATGATGAACCTCCAAACTTTAAAACGCGCATCCCTTTCTCCATAAGTCATAAAAATGGTACAAAAAAAGGCCTGTATCTTGTTGGATACAGGCCTTTTTTTTAAAATCCGTTACTTAGCAGCCTGCCCCAACAATGTTAATGTCGGTAATAATAATGGTTGTGGTCATTACTAGGTGGCTTACGTGCTGCATATCAAATTCTCTGCTTGTGCTTTACTCTACGTGTATCAATTTTTACCACTGGACGTCAATGAAAAGTTGCGTTTTTTTTACATTCGCACCGTTTTTCAGAGCAAACCGTCATTTAAGGGATAAAACACCCTGCATAAACCTTCACTTAAGATACTGGATTTACTCATTGAACAGGCAAGAGTAATCAATTGCATATATAGTCATAACAAAATGCTATATCGATTGTGCAGCGAACGTACAAGTTCTGTGCTTTAATTGAACGATAACGTTCGAAGAACAATAATAATGACATCAGGGGTGGCAAATGAAGAGATTACTTATTCTTTTGGCTTTTGCTATGCCTGTTGTTTGTTCAGCGAATAGCTTGCCTCTACTACCCAGCCAGATCGATAGTTCTTCTCATAAATTCTTTATCTCCACACAAAACGCGTCGAGTGAAAGCTTCGATACTTGGAAGATAGACAGTGGCTACTCTTATAGCTTGTTTTCAGATGTGGATCTTTACGTCGGTACACGTATCAATAGTGCGGCACTGAAACAGGAAAGTGGATTCTTGAGTGGTGTCAGTTATCAGTTCTCAGAAAGAGTCTCTTTTAACAGTTCTCTACACACCTATAAAGACGAGACCGAAGACAATGAGAAATCGGTAGCCGCAGAGGTTTCCAGCCGAGTGCAACTAACAGATAACCTAGATTTGCATGCCACCCTTGATTATGAAGAGTGGCAGCAAGGTGTTGAAGTGGGACTAGGGTTTCGCTTTTAGTCTCTTTAGCTTGTTCTTTATTAACAGATTAGTGCGGATTGAGATCCAAACTTTTAGTACATCACAAACCATTCCCCGTTCTAATCTATCAACGGCATTCAATTTGAGTCAGTTACGATTCAATTAACAGCTCAGATGAAATTAACACGCCATTCCAATCGGCATAAATATAGTCACCAGGCTGAATCAGTTGATTATGTATAGAGAGTGTCACATTCACTTGGCCGACACCGCGTTTCTCTGTTTTGAATGGCGATGCACCTAACGCCTGAACGCCAAGGTCCATTTGCGACATCATGCCTACATCACGCACCGCACCGTTTACAATCACGCCTTCCCAACCGTTTTCTATCGCGAGAATAGCGAGTTGATCGCCAAGCAGCGCCTTCTGGCATGAGCCATTTCCGTCAACGACAAGCACTTTGCCACAGCCGTCGGTCTCTAAAACCTCGCGAACCTTGGAATTATCGTGATAACAACGAACTGTTACAATTTTTCCAAAGAACGCACCACGTTGGCCGAAGTTCTGCAATGGCATGTTCAGTAGGGTGACTTCGCTTTCAAACTCATCACACAAGTCGGGTGTTATATCGTGCATATATCCTCCGTGAGTAAGGCGTTACCAGTTATGTCAGGCTAGCCTCTATGCTTTTATATGTTATTAAAATTAATCCTTTGTTTTCATTGTTCTATGCTCAATTTATTACTCAATAAAGGTTGATTGAGCATATTTATCTACTAGACTCTTAAGACAGCTTTCAGCTTCCTTGGTTCATAATCCGGTCTTTAGCAGGCAAGATGTGCGAAGCATCTCGAATAATCATTCTTGTTTTGGTGCTAAATAGTCACCATAACATTGGTTAAGTTGTAGCCATACTATTAAAGTTTGTTGCGATACGGCAATTGATGTAAATCAACAAAGTGAATGGAATTAACATTCTCGCGTTGTTAGCATGCTGTTAACATTATAGAATCCACTCCAATCACTAAAAGAATGATTGAAAGGCGTACTGGATCTACGTTATTGGGCAATACTTCAAGGAAGGCAGATAGCTGGAAGTAAGTGTTTTTTTGAAAACTTTAAGTTATCATCAAAAATACATTACCTGTATGTTATGTTTTTGCCTAGAATTTATTCTATTAGCACAGTTTCGTCACAAATTTAGGTACCGCCAAATGCAAACCCCGCAGATTCTTATCGTTGAAGATGAGCAAGTAACTCGTAACACTCTAAAGAGTATTTTTGAAGCAGAGGGATATGCTGTTTTTGAGGCTAGCGACGGTGAAGAGATGCACCAAGTGCTATCTGACAACCAAGTTAACCTTGTAATTATGGACATCAACCTTCCAGGTAAGAATGGCCTACTACTTGCACGTGAACTACGTGAGCAAGCAAACGTAGCGCTTATGTTCTTAACTGGTCGCGATAATGAAGTTGATAAGATCCTTGGCCTAGAGATCGGCGCTGATGACTACATCACTAAGCCTTTCAACCCTCGTGAACTGACTATCCGTGCACGCAACCTTCTGAACCGTTCTATGAGCACAAGCTCTGTTCAAGAAGAGAAGCGTAGCGTTGAGAAGTACGAGTTCAACGGTTGGGTACTAGATATCAACAGTCGTTCTCTGGTTAGCCCAGATGGCGAAGGCTACAAGCTACCTCGTTCAGAGTTCCGTGCTCTACTTCACTTCTGTGAGAACCCAGGTAAGATCCAAACACGTGCAGACCTTCTTAAGAAGATGACTGGCCGTGAGCTTAAGCCACACGATCGTACTGTAGACGTAACAATCCGTCGTATTCGTAAGCACTTTGAATCTGTTTCTGGTACGCCAGAAATCATCGCAACGATTCACGGTGAAGGCTACCGCTTTTGTGGTGACCTAGAAGACTAATTCGATTCGCGCTTCTTACCATTTAGCACTACTCACCAGTAAGTGTTATTAACAATAGAAGCGTCATCAATAGTTATTAAAAAGGGAGAATGCCAACGCATTCTCCCTTTTTTATTGTTCTTAATTGGATAAGGTTTTAGTAAACCGTATCCACCTTAACGTCTTTCTCTACTAACCACTTCACGGTTTCGCCATCTTTAAGTTCAACCGCTACATCAACAGGCTTGTCGCTGTCGATCTCTAGCTGCCATACAAACGCGACTTCCCATTGAGTTTCACTGTGTGTTCTTAAATCAAGATCGTCAGCCGTTACCAACAAGGTGTCTGCACCCTGTTTAACCGTAACACTCTCAACCGCAAGCGTTGCTGGCAGTTGTGAATCTGACTCTAGGTAGATAGAACCATGCAGGGTCTTATCTTGAGTCTCGCCAATCGTTGGCATCTTGTTGTGCCAAAGGTTGCTTTTCATGGTAACTGTTACTGCAGATACTTCGACTTGATTATCTTGCTGCCATTCTACTTGTGGCGCAGAACAACCCGCTAATGCCACTACACATGCGGCGAATGCTAATTTTTTCATTATTCTTCTACCTTTGATTTAACCAACTCTTTAAAACTTCAATGTCATTCTGGTATTCGTTATTTATCTCATCAACCCAATCTGAAATGTTCTCCCACCACGCAGGCAAATCTGGAGATTGAGCTTTCTGGGCAACTTGTTGGATGCGTTTCAGACCAATAGAACCTGCAGCACCTTTAATCTTATGTGCCTCAGAAACGATACTGGCTTTATCTTTCGCGACCATGTTGGAGTTCAATATTTCCATATACTCCGGCATCATATCTTCGAACATCGCGATGCTATCCAAAACCGGTTTCGGTCCAACAATATCAACATAAGACTCTAGCATATCAATATCAAGCAAAGTGGTATCAATTTCTGAAAGAACAGGCTTACTCGCGTCGACTTTATCAATGCTCTCAACCTTATCGGTGCCCGCTACCTTCTCAATTACCTCTGGTGCATCTTCGATAAGTTCACTGATGACATCTTGGATAGCTCGAACCGACAAAGGTTTACTGATCGCTTCGTCCATGCCTTTCTGGAAGTACTCTTGCTTGTTGTTTAATACGTTCGCAGTTAACGCCACCAAAGGCGGTAGCTGGCTGTATTTCTCGCGGTAGTATTGAGCAATATCGAAACCCGTCATATCTGGCAGTTGGATATCCAACAACACCAAATCATAGTCTTCAGGATTGAAAGCAATTTGCGCCTCTTTACCCGTCATCACGACTGTCACTTCATGGCCAAGGCTTTCAAGTAGAGAGCGAGCCACTGTGATATTGAGTTCAATGTCTTCGACCATAAAGATCTTAAGATTCGACTGTTTTCTTGGCGTTTTGATCAGAGCCTGAGTATCGTGATTCACTGGAACTCGAATCGAAACCGTAAAGGTACTGCCAAAGCCCTCTTCACTGATGACTTCAATGTGGCCATCCATCATATTAATTAGCTGTTGAGAGACAGCGAGACCAATACCCGTGCCGACAGCGTGCAAGTTGTCCGTGCCCGATTTCACCTGATAGTACATCGCGAAGATCTTCTCGATTTCACTTTCAGGGATACCAATACCAGTATCTTCCACTTCCATCGTAATGTTGGCAAAGTCACCATCAATGTCGGCGCTGACTGTCATCACCACTCCACCATCTTTGGTGAACTTCATCGCGTTACTAACAAGGTTCCACAGTACCTGTCTAAGACGAGTACCATCCACCTCAACAGCAGCTGGAAGATCAGACAATCTTTCTAGATCGAACCTTAACCCTTTCTGCTCAGCCATCAACGCAGAGATACTTTCGATCTCGACAACGAAATCTTCAAAGTTAATAGGCGTAGGGAAGAGTTCAAGCTTACGGCGGTCGAACTTATCCATATCAATAATATCGTTGAAGATATTACCCAGTGTCACCGCGCTCACCTTGATGGTTTGCATCTGCTTGCGCTGTTCGGTGGTCAGTTGGCTATCAAGCAGCATGCGGCTCAAGCCAATGATGCCGTTGAGCGGCGTTCTTAACTCGTGGCTAATAGTTGAGATAAAGGTGGTCTTATCGCGGCTGGCTTTTTCTAACGACTCTTGATGCTCTTTACGTTCAGTAATATCGCGGCCAAAACCAACCAAGCCCAAGTGACGACCATCTTTGCTGTAGAAAGGCACTTTACGCAGTTCGAAGTAACTCTTGCGGCCATCTGGGTATTCAAGCCATTGGTCATAAGTCAGTGCTTGGTTGTCAGCAAATACTTTCTTATCGGTTTCAACAACTTGCTGAGCGACCTCTTTACTGTAAACATCCCAAGGAGTTAAACCAACTAGCTCTTTTTCTGTTTTACCAGTGAGCTCTTCAACCGCACGGTTACAACCAGAGAACACACCATCTTCATTACGGTAGTAAATAAGGTCAGGCGAGGCATCGATAAACGAGCGTAACAGTGCAGTACGTTCTGCGAGTTCAAGCTGAGTACGCTCGCGCTGGAACACCTCGTTTTCGAGATCTTGCATTGCTTCTGCGCGCGCTTCTTCCGCTTTTTCACGCTCTTCAATTTCTTGATTAAGCTTCTCGATATTGAGCTGCATTTTATTGTTGAGTTCTTGGTCTCGCTCACGCATGTCGCCAAGTTTAGAGACCAATTTCGCTAACCTTTGACGTGATTCTTCCAACTGGTCCACGACCACTGACAGAAAATAAACCGCCCAAGGCGTGATCACTAAACCGAAGAAAACTGAACGGACAATGTCGATGTCATCAACATTGCCTTTGAGTGCAAGGGTGATACCGACTTGCACAACAACAGCGAGGGCAACAAGCGCTAGGGCGAGTAAGATAGAAAAGCGGACAATCCCCAGTTTTACGAGTAGATCCACGTAATACTGGGCAAGATTTTTCATGGGTTTCATTTAGCGCTCCATGCGATAAGACTAGCAACATTCTACCTTGTTTGAAGATGGGAGGTAAGCTAGCTACATCACACGCAGCAAGTGTTCAGCGGTAATTTCGAAGGTTAATTAACCAATACAAATACTAACTAAGCAAAAATAGCCGGGGATAATCAAATTGCCAATTTTATAGCGTTAGCGAATTGAGTATGGATGCACCATTGAACGGTTGCGACCGTCTGATTTCGCTTGATACAACGCACTATCAGCCAAGGCAACAGCCGATTCCATTTCATCATCAGGTGTAGGAATGTAAGAGATAATACCAATACTCACCGTGATGAATTCAGAGACTGTCGACTTCTCATGCGCAAGTTCCAATTTTAGGACTTCATCATGAATACGCTGCGCCACCAGCTGAGCACCTTCGGTCGTTGTATTTGGCAGAATAAAGCCGAACTCTTCACCACCATAACGAGCCACACAATCAGATGAACGATTCAACACCTGCTTAAATGCCTGAGAAACCTGAATCAAAGCATCATCGCCTTGTTGGTGTCCGTAAAAGTCGTTGTAGCCTTTAAAGAAGTCGATATCACATAGCATGATCGTCAGTGGCAGCTTCTCACGCACATGATAATGCCACAGTGTAGAGAGCTGTTCATCGAAACGACGTCGGTTAGACACTTTAGTCAGGCTATCCATAAAGCTGAGGCGTTCAAGTTCAAGGTTGGCTTCTTCAAGCTTTTGTTCTGCTAGATAACGCTCTGTAATATCACGCGCCATGATCAACACACCATTAGTGCTCGATGCTGGATCTCTAAACGGTGATTTGACTACATCATACCAAGTAAATGTTCCATCACTTGAGACCACTTTGTCGATATAACGCAGTGATTTACTTTGATGAAGCACTTGATGATCGGTTTCTGATATTCGCGTATAGATGCTATGTGGCACCACATCTTGTAAACGTTTACCGATCAAGTCACTGACTTCAGAGATACCCAGCGCAGCCACAAATGGTTTATTACACGCTTGATAAACCATGTTTTCATTAAAGATACCAATCGAGTCTGGGCTGGCCTCCAGGAGGTTTTGCAAGATGGTGTCACGCTGCGCAAGTGCCACTTCGGTATCTTTTCGCTTCTCCATCTCGCCACGCAGTTTCTGCTGCATGTCATGCCAATCGGTCACATCATGACTAATAGAGAGCGTGCCGATGGTTTCTCCATCTTGGGAAAGCAGCACACTTTGGTAGGTTTCAAGCAAGCAGCTTTTTCCATCTTGATCTGTAGTCCAAGAGCGTTCACTTACACGACCTTTTAATACTCCACCAGAAACACTCAGGGTGCCCTCTTCAGCACGACCATGCCAAAACTTTTTAAACGAGCGATTACTCGTCACTAACTGACCTTTCTGATCTTTCACGTAGATCAGCTCAGACAAAGAATCCAAAGCGGTACGAGCAACATTCAGTTCTCGAACTTCTTGGGACAGTTCTTCGTTAGTGTTTTTATAAGGTGAGGCGTGAATCATCCAAGCCTGCTTATTTCTAAAATGGATCTTACGACCGATCAAGTTGATCTTGAACGACTCAAATTCAGAAAGCGCCCACAGGGAGACCTGCTCGAAGGCTCGAGAGTTGATGTGGTTGGTTAAGTAGTGACGAAAGCTGTTCTCGCTTTCCACAGTAGGAAAGCGAAAATTAACACCGATTTGGCGGATACCAAGCAACTGCATGGCTTGGCGATTGGCATAGAGTATTTCGCCACTTCGAACATCAACAAAGTAGAGTGGCGACGGGGTAGCAAGTAGAAGTGTTTCGATATGCGACTGATAACGAGAATAGAGATGCCAGCAGATGAGAGCAATCAGCAATACAACAACGATATAAATACCGTAGCCATACGCCCTGTCCCACAACCAAGTCATTACCAGTTCCATTTACTCTCAATCTATACCATAAAATCTATTAGGGAAATGTTACCACTATTTATTGGTTTTATCTGCTGTTACCTACAGTCACCTATTTCTATTAATTGGCCGCGTTTAAAACAGGCAACGTGTACTCGAATGCAGAGCCCGTTTTGATGCCTTGAGCACCGGTTTTATCCAACGAACGACCTATTTCAGTCATCGCTAACCAGCGGTTCTCACACCATAAAGGAGAAAGTAAGGTTGGGCGTCTCGCCGCTGAAGAAACACGGTGATAAACCACGTCCGCAGGCGTGCGTTGAATGATCTCACTCGCGATATCGATGTACTCTTCGAGGCTTGGGGCTTCTAGCTTTCCTGCCTTCCACGCCTTAGCCATGGTACTGCCCTCTACTATATGAAGGCCGTGCAGCTTAATACCATCGGTGCCAACGGCTAATACCTTGTCTAAGGTTTCAAGGTTATCCGCTTTGGTTTCTTTTGGTAGGCCAACAATCAGGTGGGTACACACCTTGATGCCTAAAGCGCGTGCACGCAGGGTGATCGTTTCATACACCGCAAAGTCGTGTCCGCGGTTAATTCGCTTGAGAGTTTTATCATTGGCGGTTTGTAGGCCAAGCTCGAGCCAAATCTCATAGCCTTGTTTAACATAGCCCGCTAACAACTCTAATACCGCATCAGGCACGCAGTCTGGTCTTGTGCCAACACAAAGGCCGACGATCTCTGCACCAGGTGCTTTTAACGCCTCTTCATACATATTCTTAAGCACTTGTACCTCAGCATAAGTGCTGGTGTACGCCTGAAAGTAAGCTAGATACTTCTTGGCACGAGCAATCTCACCCGCGCGATCTTTTAACTGGTCAGCAATACTTTGAATTTGAGTTTGTTCATCGGCAAAGGAAGCCACGTTACAAAACGTACAACCTCCACGACCAATGGTCCCGTCTCGGTTTGGGCAGCTGAAACCACCGTGAAGCGTCAGCTTGTGGACTTTCTCGCCATAACGGCGTTGAAGGTCTTGGCCGATAGTATTGACCAACTCGTGTAATTGCATATTTTCAAAGCACTCAAGTAAATAAGAATGAATATCAGTCTTTTTTTGAAAAAAAATTACATCCCTGCAAAATTCGACCAATTAGTTTACTCAAGGCTTTTTGCGAGCAACCTAACGAATATCAATAAACATGCAAAAAATCTGCTCTATTTGCCTAATGTTGCACATTTGTTAGACATTAAATTCAAAATAAAACGAAAAAAATGGTCTACATGGTTCAACTTTCATTGCAATTCGCCTAAACAAAATTGTAGGATACTTACACATATTGGCTATTTTTGAGTATTTACTTACAACTAAAACTTGCTAATAAGTCGGTGATATCCATATCCCACCTATATAAACCACTAGTTTGTGGTTAAAAATAAACGGATATCACTAAGGATTGTTTTTCTCGCAATACTTTTCCTGCGAGATACGGAAAGGATTCAAACCGCCAGCATAGGCAGGTTTAGACCCATAAATATAAAAGGACAAGGCTGACTTTATACAAAGAAGTTGCGCCTAGATTTAACTGGAAGGATGTATCTATGGTAGATCAAGAGCAGAACTCACAGGGTCTGTATACTCCTGAATTGGAGCATGACGCTTGTGGTATCGGTTTTGTTGCGCATCTAAAGAATCGCAAATCTCATGATGTAGTAACTCAAGCACTCGATATGCTTGCACGTATGGAACACCGTGGCGGCCAAGGCTGCGATCCGTGTTCTGGTGATGGTGCAGGTATCCTGCTACAGAAGCCGCACGAATTCTTACTAGAAGAAGCCGTAAAGCTTGGAATTAAGCTGCCATCTTTTGAAAAATATGGTGTTGGTGTTGTACTTTTCCCTAAAGATGAACACAAACGTGCACAGTGTCGTGACATTCTAGAACGCAATGCACAACGCCTTGAGTTAGAAGTTATCGGTTACCGTGAACTTCCAACTGACAATTCAATGATTGGTGCTGACCCACTAAGCACTGAACCTCAATTTGAACACGTATTTATTTCTGGCGGCCCTGGTATCACACCAGAAGAGCTTGAGCGTAAACTGTATGTTCTACGTAACTACACAGTTCGTGTATGCCTAGAAAGCGTTTCAAATATCGGTGATGACTTCTACATCAACTCTATGTCTTACAAGACATTGGTGTACAAAGGCCAGCTAACAACTGAACAAGTTCCTCAATACTTCCTAGACCTGCAAAACCCAACAATGGTGACAGCTCTAGCACTGGTACACTCTCGCTTCTCTACCAATACATTCCCACGTTGGCGTCTAGCTCAGCCTTTCCGTTACATCGCGCATAATGGCGAAATCAATACGGTTCGCGGCAACCTGAACTGGATGAAAGCACGTGAAGCGATCCTTGAATCGGATCTGTTTACACAAGCTGAAATCGACATGCTACTGCCTATCTGTCAGGAAGGTAGTTCGGATTCATCAAACTTCGATATGGCGCTTGAGCTACTTGTTCTTTCAGGTCGTACTCTGCCACACGCGTTGATGATGATGATCCCGGAAGCATGGCAAGAAAACAAAAACATGGATCCAACTCGTCGCGCGTTCTACCAGTACCACGCGAACGTTATGGAACCATGGGATGGCCCAGCATCTGTATGTTTCACCGATGGTGTTCAAGTAGGTGCAACACTTGACCGTAACGGTCTGCGTCCTTCTCGCTACACAGTGACAAAAGACGACTTCCTAGTAATGGCGTCTGAGTCTGGTGTTGTTGAGATCGCACCTGAAAACGTTGAGTACCGTGGTCGTCTACAGCCAGGTCGTATTTTTGTTGCTGACCTTGAGCAAGGCCGCATCATTTCTGATGAAGAAGTGAAAGATAGTATTGCTAAAGCACAACCTTACGAAAAGTGGGTTGAAGAGAACCTTCTGAGCTTGAAAAAGCTACCAGATGCGAGCAACGAATTTAGCCAACCTTCTCCAGAGAAACTTCTCCACAAACAGCAATCGTTTGGCGTGAGTTCTGAAGAAGTGAACGAAATTATTCTACCTCTTGCGAAAACAGGCTATGAGCCGCTTTCTGCAATGGGGGCTGACTGGCCGCTAGCGATTCTTTCTCACCAATCGCAGCACCTTTCAAACTACTTCAAGCAGCTGTTTGCACAAGTAACTAACCCACCGATCGACCCGATTCGTGAGCGTATGGTTATGTCTCTAAACACTTACCTAGGTAAAGATCAGAACCTACTTGCTGAAACACCTGAGCACTGTCAAAAGGTAGAGCTTGAGTCTCCAGTACTTTCTAACTCTGAGCTAGAAAAGCTGCGTGCAATCGATAACGAGCACCTTCAAGCGAAGACGCTAGATATCGTATTCCAAGCAAACGGCGACCAAGGTAAGTTAGAGCGCGCACTGAAGCGTATCTGCCAATATGCAGAAGACGCAGTGATTGATGGCTACTCTATCATCCTACTGACTGACCGTGCGGTTAACTCTAACCACGCCGCTATTCCAGCAATGCTGGCGGTTGGCGCGGTTCACCACCACCTAATCCGTAAAGGCCTACGTGCTAAGTGTGACATCGTTGTTGAAACAGGTGATGCTCGTGAAACACACCACTTTGCAACGCTTATCGGTTACGGTGCAAACGCAGTTAACCCATACTTAGTTATTGAAACGATTGTTGAACTGCAACGTACGAAGAAGCTAGATCCAAACGTACACCCACGTGAGTTATTCGATAACTACCGTAAAGGTGTTAACGGCGGTCTACTTAAGATCTTCTCTAAGATGGGGATCTCTACGCTGCAGTCTTACCACGGTGCACAAATCTTTGAAGCACTTGGTGTTAGCAAATCAGTGGTTGAAAAATACTTCACAGGTACGGTTTCTCGTATCCAAGGTCTAACGATCGACGATATCGCACGTGAAGTACTGGTTCGTCACCGTGTTGGTTACCCAGCTCGTGAAATCCCAGCTCAGATCCTTGATGTTGGTGGTGTTTACCAGTGGAAACAACGTGGTGAGAAGCACCTATTCAACCCAGAAACGATTTCTCTACTTCAAGAATCGACGCGTAACAAAGACTACGGTCAGTTCAAGAAGTACGCAAAAGCAGTCGATGACCAAGGCGACAACGCAGCAACGCTACGTAGCCAACTGGATTTCATCAAAAACCCTGCAGGCTCTATTCCTCTAGCAGAAGTAGAACCAATCGAGAACATTCTTAAGCGTTTCGCTACTGGCGCAATGAGCTTTGGTTCAATCTCGCACGAGGCTCACTCAACACTGGCTGTTGCAATGAACCGCATTGGCGCGAAATCAAACTCAGGTGAAGGTGGTGAAGATCCAGCACGTTTCGAACGTAAAGAAAACGGTGACTGGGAACGCTCTGCAATCAAACAAGTGGCTTCAGGTCGCTTTGGTGTAACGTCTTACTACCTATCTAACGCTGATGAGCTGCAAATCAAGATGGCTCAAGGTGCGAAACCTGGTGAGGGTGGTCAACTACCTGGTGATAAGGTTGATGACTGGATCGGCGCAACGCGTCACTCGACTCCGGGCGTAGGTCTTATCTCTCCACCGCCACACCACGATATCTACTCAATCGAAGATTTGGCTCAGCTGATCTACGATCTGAAAAACGCGAACCGTAACGGCCGTGTCAACGTGAAGCTAGTATCGGAAGCGGGCGTAGGTACGATTGCATCGGGTGTAGCAAAAGCGAAAGCTGACGTAGTACTTATCGCAGGTTTTGATGGTGGTACGGGTGCATCTCCGATGTCTTCTATCCGTCACACTGGTTTGCCTTGGGAGCTTGGTCTAGCGGAAACGCACCAAACACTACTGAAAAATGGCCTACGTAACCGTATCGTTGTTCAGTCTGATGGTCAGATGAAAACACCACGTGACCTTGCAGTAGCAACACTACTTGGTGCTGAAGAATGGGGCGTAGCAACAGCAGCATTGGTTGTTGAAGGCTGTATCATGATGCGTAAGTGTCACAAGAATACATGTCCTGTTGGTATCGCAACACAGAACAAGACTCTACGTGAGCGTTTCGACGGCCGCGTAGAAGACGTAGTAACCTTCTTCCAATACATGGCTGAAGGCCTACGTGAAGTAATGGCTGAACTTGGATTCCGCTCTATCGATGAGATGGTGGGTCAATCGCACAAACTTAAAGTTCGTGACGACATCGGCCACTGGAAGTACAAGAACCTAGATCTAACACCTGTACTGCACATTGAGCAGGCTCGTGAAGAAGATGGTATCTACAACCAGACACAACAAAACCACAACCTAGAAGATGTTCTAGACCGTAAGTTGATTCAAGCTGCGATTCCTGCACTTGAGAAAGGCGAAGCCGTAAATGCGACCTTCCCTATCATCAACACGGACCGCTCTGCGGGTACCATGCTGTCTAACGAAATCTCGAAGGTTTACAAAGACCAAGGTTTACCACAACCAATGAACGTTAAGTTCCACGGTAGTGCTGGTCAATCTTTCGGTGCGTTCCTTGCGAAAGGTGTTAAGTTCGAAGTAGAAGGCGACGCGAACGATTACTGGGGTAAAGGTCTATCGGGCGGTACTTTGGTACTGTACCCAGATGCGAAATCTTCTATCGTTGCTGAAGATAACATCGTGGTTGGTAACGTATGTTTCTACGGTGCGACCTCAGGTGAATCTTTCATTCGCGGTATGGCAGGCGAACGTTTCTGTGTTCGTAACTCAGGTGCGAAGGTTGTTGTTGAGGGCGTTGGTGACCACGGTTGTGAATACATGACTGGTGGTGTTGCCATTATCCTTGGTTCAACAGGTCGTAACTTTGCTGCGGGCATGAGTGGCGGTGTTGCTTATGTTTGGGACAAAGCGGGTGACTTCGAAACCAAGCTCAACCCTGAACTTGTAGACCTAGATCCAATTGAACAAGAAGATAAAGATCTTCTACTGGATATGCTAACTAAGCATGTTGAATTCACAGGAAGTGAAGTTGCTCAATCTTTCCTAGACAACTTTGAAGCAAGTGTTGCATCGCTAGTTAAAGTAATGCCACGCGACTACAAAGCTGTTCTTGAAAAGCGTAAAGCTGAAGCACAACAGGCACAAACGGAAGAAGTGGAGGCAGTATAATGGGTAAGCCTACTGGATTTTTAGAACACGGTCGTGAGCTTCCAAAGAAGCTCGACCCGTCAGTTCGAATTGAAGACAACAAAGAGTTCGTACTTAACGAAGAGTTTGGTGAAAAGATCAATACTCAAGCCTCTCGTTGTATGGACTGTGGCGTACCTTTCTGTCACAACGGCTGTCCGATTGGTAACATCATCCCAGAATTCAATGATGCGGTTTACCGTGACAGCTGGGAAGAGGCTTGGAATATCCTAAGCTCTACCAACAACTTCCCTGAGTTTACCGGTCGTGTTTGTCCTGCTCCTTGTGAAAGTGCCTGTGTTCTTGGTATCAACCAAGACCCAATCACTATCTGTAATATCGAGAAAACGATTGTCGAAACTGCGTACCGTGAAGGGTACGCAAAACCTAAAACACCACGCTCTCGCACAGGTAAAACTGTCGCAGTTATCGGTTCAGGTCCTGCTGGCTTAGCCGCAGCGGAGCAGCTAAACAGCGCTGGTCACTCGGTAACGGTATTTGAACGTGACGAGAAAGTCGGTGGTCTACTTCGCTTCGGTATCCCAGACTTCAAACTGGGTATGGACGTGATTGATCGTAAGATCAACCTAATGGCTGAAGCGGGCGTTGAGTTTAAAGTTAACCAACACATCGGTGTTGATGTTAACGCTCAGCAGCTACGCCAAGAGTTTGATGTGGTATTGCTAACGGGTGGTTCTACGGTTCCACGTGACTTGCCAATCCCTGGTCGTGAGTTGAAAGGCGTTCACTTTGCCATGGAATTCCTTGGTCAAAACAACCGCCGTGCTAACAACCTAGATCTTAAAACAGAAGAGATTCACGCTAAAGATAAGCACGTTGTGGTTATCGGTGGTGGTGATACTGGTTCTGACTGTGTGGGCACATCAAACCGTCATAAGGCAGCGAGCATTACTCAGGTTGAGATCATGCCGATCCCACCAGAGAAGCGCCCTGCAAACATGCCTTGGCCTCAATACCCAATGATCATGAAAACCACCACTTCTCACGAAGAAGGTTGTGAACGTCACTGGAACATCTTAACCAAAGAGTTCATCGGTAACGAGCAAGGTCAAGTGACGGGTCTACGTATTGCTGACATCGTTTGGCAAGATGCGAAACCAGGTGAGCGTCCAGGCTTTGATGAAGTCGTGAACTCTGAACGTGTTATTCCTTGTGACATGGCATTCCTAGCAATGGGCTTCTTACACCCGGAGCCAACCGGCGTGCTTGCTCAACTAGACATTAAACTGGACGAGCGCGGTAACGTCGCTTCTGAAGGTTTTGCAACGAACCAGAAAGGCGTTTTCGCTGCTGGTGATATGCGTACTGGTCAATCTCTAGTTGTACGTTGTATTAATGAAGGTCGTGAATGTGCAATTGCCATTGATGACTTCTTAATGGGTAACTCAAACTTAGAAGCGAAAGCTGATTCACTCATGCTTTCCGCATAATATTTCTCGGGCTAACGTCAATTACGTTAGCCTAGAGGAAAAGCAATACCCTTCCTAACTTTTATATTTGGCTAGCACTCGATGCTAGCCTTTTTTCTATCTGGCATTTGTCGTTTTCAAAATCATCCTGTTGTATATGTTAAATCTCGTTAACATTCACCTTATATATCTCATTGATATCCATCGACTATTTTAGATTATTAAGTGGCTAATCGCGTTTATGCATGATAATTAACCATGAACTTGACCTTAAACACAATTAGCTATACGTTGTAAAGCTGATGAAAATAAAATCAATCGGTTTTGTTAACACAACCAATAACGTTTTAACTGGCTAAAGCAAACTATCAGTTTATAAAAAACAACAAGTATATGAATAGTTAGTCATTTACTGTCTGGATGACAGAGAAGCAAAAGGGAGAATTGCAATGGCTCTATATGATCCTAGTCTTGAAAAAGACAACTGTGGATTTGGTTTAATAGCGCAAATGGAAGGCCAACCTAGTCATAAGTTGGTAAGAACTGCTATTTCAGCCCTCGATCGCATGACACACCGTGGTGGTATCGCTGCGGATGGTAAAACCGGGGATGGCTGTGGCTTATTACTACAGAAGCCTGACTCTTATCTCAGAATTATTGCTGAAGAGAATAACTTCAAGCTCGGCAAGCAATACGCTGTCGGCATGATTTTCTTCAGCCAAGATCCAATCAAAGCGCAATCCGCGCAAGACATCGTCAATAAAGAGCTCGCTCAAGAGACCTTAACGGTTGCAGGTTGGCGCGTAGTACCGACCAACACCGACGTATTAGGTCCGATTGCCAAAGATTCAGTTCCCAATATTCAGCAAGTGTTTATCTCGGCCCCCGCGGGTTGGCGTGAACGCGATATTGAACGACGCCTTTATATCGCTCGTCGCAGAATTGAAAAACAGATCACCGAAGACAAAGATTTCTATATTTGTAGCCTTTCGACACAAGTCATGGTTTACAAAGGTCTGTGTATGCCGGCCGATCTTCCGCGATTTTACCTCGATCTTGCAGACTTACGCATGGAATCGGCGATATGTCTGTTCCACCAGCGTTTCTCAACCAATACTCAGCCACGTTGGCCACTGGCTCAACCATTCCGCTATTTAGCGCACAATGGTGAGATCAATACCATTGAAGGTAACCGACAATGGGCTAAGGCTCGTGCCTATAAATTCTCTTCGCCGTTGCTGCCAGATTTACAAACCGCCGCACCCTTTGTGAATGAGACAGGCTCAGATTCATCAAGCCTAGATAACATGCTCGACCTGTTCCTTGCCGGTGGTATGGATGTGTTCCGAGCGATGCGCATGCTTGTGCCGCCCGCTTGGCAAAACCACCCAGATATGGACCCAGATCTACGTGCATTCTACGACTTCAACTCCAAGCACATGGAACCGTGGGATGGCCCTGCAGGTATCGTACTTTCTGATGGTCGTTACGCTGCGTGTAACCTCGATAGAAATGGCCTGCGTCCTGCGCGTTATGTCATCACCAAAGACAACCTGATCACCTTGGCATCTGAGGTCGGTATCTGGAACTACGCGCCAGATGAAGTGGCAGAGAAAGGGCGTGTCGGCCCAGGTGAATTACTCGTCATAGATACGCGCCGCGGTAAATTGTGGCAATCTAACGAGATCGACAATGACCTTAAAGGTCGCCATCCTTATAAAGAGTGGATGGAAAAGAACGTTCACAAACTCACACCGTTTTCCGATCTGCCCGATGAGCAAGTCGGTAAGCGCAGCTTTGACGATGACACGCTCAAGACCTACCAAAAACAGTTTGCGATGAGCAACGAAGAGTCCGACCAAGTGCTGCGTGTGCTTGGTGATATGGGGCAAGAAGCAGTAGGCTCAATGGGCGACGACACGCCAATGGCTGTGCTCTCTTCAAAAGAACGCTTGGTCACTGATTACTTCCGTCAAAAGTTTGCACAGGTCACCAACCCACCGATTGATCCATTGCGTGAAAAACACGTGATGTCTTTGGCGACCAGTATTGGGAAAGAGATGAACGTGTTCTGTGAAACAGACGGTCACGCCTATCGTGTCACGTTTGATTCACCAGTACTGCTTTACTCAGACATGCAGCAGCTTCTGCAGTTGAGTCAAAAACATTATCGTCATGTCATTCTCAGCATGCACTACGACCCGAATAACCAAGATCTAGAACAAGCAATCAAAGCAGTATGTGATAGCGCCGAACAAGAAGTCAGCGAAGGTGCGGTTTTAGTTGTGCTGTCGGACAAAGGTTTAGAGAAAGGAAAACTGCCGATCCCTGCAGCCATGTTGGTTGGTGCGGTGCAAACAAGGCTTGCTGATACCAACCTGCGTTGTGATGCCAACATCGTTGTTGAGACAGCAACTGCGCGCGACCCACACCAATTTGCTGTGCTGCTTGGCTTCGGTGCAACCGCGGTTTACCCATACCTCGCTTATGAAGCGTTAGGTAAAATGTTGGATGATGGCTCTTTAGATAAAGATTATCGTGCCGCAATGCAAAATTACCAAAACGGCATCAACAAAGGTCTGTACAAGATCATGTCGAAGATGGGAATTTCAACCATTGCCTCTTATCGCTGTTCACAGCTTTTCGAAGCCGTTGGCCTTCATTCCGATGTTGTTGAGCTCTGTTTCCGCGGAGTTACCACTCGAATCCAAGGCGCAAGCTTTAGCGATTTCCAACAAGATATCTATAACTTATCGCGTAAAGCCTGGACTAAGCGTAAGCCAATCGAGCACGGTGGTTTACTCAAATACGTACACGGCGGCGAATATCACGCCTATAACCCTGATGTGGTTGGCACTCTGCAAACTGCAGTAAAAACAGGTGAGACATCGGATTATCTCTCTTTTGCTAAGCAAGTAAATGCTCGTCCAGCTGCGATGTTACGCGACTTAATGAGCCTCAAAAAAGCCGATCAGCCTCTACCACTAGAGCAAGTCGAGCCTAACAGCGATCTGTTTAAACGCTTCGACTCTGCGGCAATGTCGATCGGTGCTTTGAGCCCAGAAGCGCATGAAGCATTAGCAATGGCGATGAACCGCTTGGGTGGTTACTCAAACTCTGGTGAAGGTGGTGAAGACCCTCGACGCTTTGGTACTGACCGTAACTCTCGTATCAAGCAGATAGCTTCCGGTCGTTTTGGTGTGACGCCACATTACTTAACCAATGCGGATGTTTTGCAGATCAAGGTCGCGCAAGGTGCGAAGCCTGGAGAAGGTGGTCAACTGCCCGGCCATAAAGTTACCGCAGAAATCGCTAAGCTGAGATATTCAGTTCAAGGGGTGACACTGATCTCCCCTCCTCCACATCACGATATTTATTCTATCGAGGATCTAGCGCAGCTGATTTTCGACCTTAAACAAGTGAACCCTAAAGCCTTGGTTTCAGTAAAGTTAGTATCGGAACCGGGTGTAGGCACGATTGCAACTGGTGTAGCGAAAGCCTATGCCGATCTGATCACCATTTCTGGCTACGATGGCGGTACCGCGGCAAGCCCTCTAACCTCGGTAAAATACGCAGGTTGCCCTTGGGAGCTTGGCTTAGCAGAAACTCAACAAGCACTGGTTGCTAACGGGCTTCGTCATAAGATCCGCCTGCAAGTCGATGGTGGTTTAAAAACTGGCCTTGATGTGATTAAAGGTGCGATTCTCGGTGCAGAAAGCTTTGGTTTTGGTACCGCGCCAATGGTCGCAATGGGTTGTAAGTTCTTACGAATTTGTCACCTAAACAACTGTGCGACGGGTGTTGCGACTCAAGATGAAACACTACGCCGCGAATACTTCAAAGGCCTGCCAGACATGGTGGTGAACTACTTTACAGGCCTAGCCGATGAAGTTCGCCAATACCTTGCAGAACTCGGCGTAGAAAAACTCACGGACCTGATTGGTCGTACTGACTTACTTGAAGCCGTTCAAGGCCTCACCGCGAAACAGAACAAGCTCGATCTCTCTTCAATACTCGAAGCTCCGGTATCTCCAGAAGGTCACCCACTGTTTTGGACCGAGCCAAACGCACCATTTGATAAAGCTCAGCTCAACCAGCAGATTCTGGATGATGCACTCGATGCAATTGAGAAACGTCAATCCACCAGCCTTTACTACAACGTGATCAACACAGACCGCTCGATTGGTGCTCGTATCTCTGGCGAAATCGCGAAACGCTACGGTAACCAAGGCATGGCGGGCTCACCAATTAAGTTGTACCTCGATGGTACAGCAGGCCAATCTTTTGCGGTTTGGAACGCCGGTGGCGTCGAGTTATACCTAACGGGCGATGCCAATGACTATGTTGGCAAAGGCATGGCTGGCGGCAAAGTGGTTATCAAGCCTCACCAAGGCACTGCATTTGTTTGTAACGAAGCGACCATCATCGGTAACACCTGTTTGTATGGTGCAACCGGAGGCAAGCTATTTGCAGCAGGAACTGCCGGCGAGCGATTTGGCGTGCGTAACTCAGGTACCGTCGCTGTGATTGAAGGCGCAGGCGACAACGCCTGTGAATACATGACAGGCGGTATTGTAGCGATTCTTGGCGCAACTGGAGTGAACTTCGGCGCAGGTATGACAGGTGGTTTTGCTTATGTGATGGATAAGAATGAAGACTTCCAAGGCCGTGTGAACAACGAATCGGTTGAGGCACTTTCTCTGTCAGACTTATTTATCCACCAAGAACACCTACGCGGCTTGATTGCAGAGCACTTAGAAGAGACAGGCTCAGTACACGCTGAAGCGATTCTGGCGAACTTTGATGAATGGATTCCGAAGTTCTACCTAGTGAAGCCGAAGACGGCGGACCTTAATACCTTGCTCGGTCATCAAAGCCGCAGCTCTGCTGAACTTCGTGTTCAAGCGCAATAATTGGAAGGAGCCAATAATGAGCCAGAATGTATACCAATTTATTGATGTGAATCGCGTAGATCCAGCGAAGAAACCAATCAAAATTCGTAAGATTGAGTTTGTAGAGATCTACGAACCTTTCACTAAACAACAAGCTAAGGCGCAAGCTGACCGCTGTTTAGACTGTGGTAATCCTTACTGTGAATGGAAGTGCCCAGTCCACAACTACATCCCTCAATGGCTCAAGCTTGCCAATGAAGGGCGCATTATCGAAGCGGCTGAACTTTCCCACCAAACCAACAGCTTGCCTGAGGTTTGCGGACGAGTTTGTCCTCAAGACCGTTTGTGTGAAGGCTCTTGTACCCTCAACGACGATTTCGGCGCAGTAACCATCGGCAACATTGAAAAATATATCAATGACAAAGCGTTTGAGATGGGTTGGAAGCCAGACATGTCGCATGTCGAATGGACTGATAAAAAGGTCGCAATCATCGGTGCAGGCCCCGCAGGTCTTGCTGCTGCTGATATCTTAGTTCGAAACGGTGTGAAGGCCGTAGTATTTGACCGCTATCCGGAGATCGGTGGCCTGCTCACGTTTGGTATCCCATCGTTCAAACTAGAGAAAGGCATCATGGAAAACCGTCGCCGTATCTTTAGTGGTATGGGTGTCGAATTTAAGATGAATACCGAAGTCGGTAAAGACGTTCAACTACAACAACTGGTCGATGACTACGATGCTGTCTTCTTAGGTGTCGGTACCTATAAAAACATGCGTGCTGGGTTAGATAACGAAGACGCACCGGGCGTTTATGATGCACTGCCATTCCTTGTTTCCAATACCTACAAGGTCATGGAACTGGATAACCCAACCCCATTTATCGATATGCAAGGTAAGAAAGTCGTCGTGCTTGGTGGTGGTGATACGGCGATGGACTGCGTTCGAACCTCTATTCGTCAGAATGCGGCAGGTGTGGTGTGTGCTTACCGCCGAGATGAAGCCAACATGCCAGGTTCTCGCCGTGAGGTAAAAAATGCACGTGAAGAGGGGGTGAAGTTCAAGTTCAACCTACAACCTATCGGCTTAGAGCTTAACAGCGCTGGTCATGTGGTTGGCGTTAAATTCGTGAAAACCGCTTTGGGTGAACCTGATGAAGCAGGCCGTCGTCGCCCAGAGCCTGTCGAAGGCAGTGAACATGTTCTTGAAGCCGATGCTGTGATCATGGCATTTGGTTTCCAACCTCATGCGATGGAATGGCTAGAACCCTTCGGTGTGGAACTCGATCAGTGGGGTCGTATCAAGGCTCCCGGTAAACAAGAGTTTCAATACCAAACCACCAACAGCAAGATCTTTGCAGGTGGCGATGCGGTTCGAGGATCTGACTTGGTAGTAACCGCTATCGATGAGGGCCGTAAAGCCGCAGAAGGGATCTTGGATTACCTAGAAGTGTGACTAATCTAAGGTTTCCTTTATTACTCAGGCCGTTACTATAAAAAAGGGATCCAATGATGGATCCTTTTTTGAATTAGATACGTTTATCACAAGCATAACGAAAATACGTAAAACAATCGCAAACAAGCCAATACCTATAACTACAATTAAAACAACGCCATAGGAAACATTATGAAAAAAGCAGCTCTCCTCTCGTTATCACTTTTAACGTTAACCGCTTGCAGCCAAGGAATCACGGACATGAAAGACAGAACTTCATCACCTTGTGGAGACAAACCAAACTGCGTATCAACTCAAGATGATCGTGAGCAACATGCATTGGCCGCGTTTGAGTTGTCAGATTCAGCGAGCTTAGATGCGATTGAGCAGGTTGTGCTAACCTTACCGGGATCAAAAACCGCGAGTAAAACAGAAGATTATCTGCGTGTTGAATGTACTTCGCGCATCATGCGTTTTGTCGATGACTTAGAACTTAAAATCACGGATGGCAAACTGATCGTGCGTTCAGAGTCTCGTACTGGCCATTCTGATTTTGGCGTAAACCGAAAACGAGCTGAACAACTTCGTGCTAGCTTGAAAAGCGAAGGCCTAATCAAATAGATAAAAGAATACGCAGATAAATCGCTACTATTCGGATGAGAAGTGCTTCAGGGCTGTCGCTCGACACTTCTCATCCATGCTACAATTTCGCTCTACTGTTTAAATATTTTTATTAAGAGACTACACATGAAAATCGGCATCATTGGCGCAATGGAGCAAGAAGTTGCGATCCTAAAAGCAGCAATTTCAGACATTACTGAAGTTAATAAAGGCGGTTGTACCTTTTTCTCTGGTCAGCTAAATGGTGTTGACGTTGTTTTGCTTCAATCAGGCATTGGTAAAGTAGCAGCAGCAGTTGGTACTTCAATCCTACTAAGCGAATACCAACCAGATGTCGTTCTAAACACTGGCTCTGCTGGCGGTTTTGATTCAACACTGAACCTTGGCGATGTTGTTATCTCGACTGAAGTTCGTCACCACGATGCAGACGTAACGGCTTTCGGTTACGAAATCGGCCAAATGGCAGGTCAACCTGCAGCGTTCAAAGCTGACGACAAACTGATGGCTGTTGCTGAACAAGCTCTAGCACAAATGGAAGATAAGCATGCCGTTCGCGGTCTAATCTGTACTGGCGACGCATTTGTTTGCACAGCAGAACGCCAAGAGTTCATCCGTAAGCACTTCCCATCAGTGGTTGCTGTAGAGATGGAAGCATCGGCTATCGCTCAAGCTTGTCACCAATTCCAAGTACCATTCGTGGTTGTTCGTGCAATCTCTGATGTTGCAGACAAAGAATCACCAATGAGCTTCGAAGAGTTCCTGCCACTAGCAGCGCAAAGCTCTTCTGAAATGGTTATCAAGATGGTTGCCCTACTAAAGTAAGCGACTAGACATGCAAACACTGTTTGATCAGGTATTTGCAAATGGCGTGCTCCTTGTGATGTGGGGAGCACTGCTTTTTCATTTAATTTTACCTATCCCCCATGCCGCACACCTCACGACCTTATGGCATAAGTTTGCTGAGCTTTTAGCAAGCAAGGTTAATAACAACCACAACTATTCCCAAAGTTTAATCTCAGGCACATTAGCCTGGGGGTTAATGGTACTGCCAACTCTGGTTATTCTATTGGCACTGCAACCATTGGTTTGGCAATCTCAACTGTTTGAATTGGCACTGTTATTACTCGCGATTGATTGGCGCAATAATGAAAAGCTGGCTAACCAACTGATCAAAGTACTTGGCCGAGAAGATAAAGCGGCCGCTCGTCAGTTACTGGCTCCGATTGTCAATCGTCAAACCGAATCACTTTCGTCACTTGGCCTCGGCAAAGCCGCCACAGAAACCATAATCATGGGTTACGCTCGTAACGTAGTTTGTGTGTTGTTCTGGTACGCCATTGGTGGTGGAATCGCTGCGTTAATGTATCGCCTTGTGGTCGAGTTAGCTCGAGCTTGGTCGCCAAGTCGCAAGCAGTTTTCTCCTTTCGGCTCAACGGCAATCAAGATCGTCGCTATCCTAGAACTTATACCAATGCGCTTATTTGCCTTGATGATCGTCTTTGGTGATAAAGCAACGCACACATTTAAGATGATGCTAGTCCAAAGTCGCTCTTGGCCACTACCCGGCCCAGCCTGGTTAATCACGGCTGTTGGCAACAAGCTGGAGTTATCATTAGGTGGCCCTGCGATTTACGACAACACTAAAGCCATTCGCGCGAAATTAGGCGGAAGAATCGCACCGTCAGCTCTGCATCTATCTCAGGTTCAGAAACTACTCTTTGGTCGCATCGCTATCTGGATATTTTTACAAAGCCTAGCCTTACTATTTATTCACCAAGGGATTTAGAGTGAAACCTTCAGCACTTGTTACAAGCCTTACTATTTTGTCTTCCAGCTTATGGCTGCCTTTATCATTTGCAGAAGAAGCACCACGGACTCAAGAACAAGTACAGCCGGCTCAACGCGTAGTCAGCCTTGCTCCTCATGCCACTGAACTCGCGTACAGCGCTGGTTTAGGCAACAACCTTGTTGCCGTAAGTGAACGAAGTGATTACCCACCACAAGCCGATAAGCTTGAAAAAGTGGCAAACTATCAAGGTATCAAGGTTGAGAAGATCATCGCACTTCAGCCTGATTTGATTCTTGCGTGGCCAGCGGGAAACCCGCCCAGAGAGCTCGCGAAACTAGAGCAATTTGGTTTTAATATTTACTACTCCAAGACCAAAAGCCTAGACAGTATCGCAACCAATATTGAACAACTGAGCGAATACGCTAGCGATCCAAGCATTGGCGAAAATAACGCTCAGCAATACAGAGAGCAGCTCAACGCGTTGAGACTAGAATACAAAGATGCCGAGCCAGTAAACTACTTCTACCAGCTCAGTGAAAAGCCGATCATCACTGTTGCTCAAGGACACTGGCCAAGTGAGGTGTTTGAGTTTTGTGGTGGACACAATATTTTTGAAGACAGCGCCTCGCCATATCCGCAAGTTGGTATTGAACAAGTTGTATTAAGAAAACCGCAAGTGATTTTCACTTCTCAGCACGCGATTGAGAATGGAACCATGTGGCAAACATGGGAAGATGAAATCCCAGCAGTCGCTCAAAATCAGATTTGGTCCCTCAATTCAGACTGGATTAATCGCCCGACAACGAGAACTTTGAAAGCGATCCAACAAGTGTGCGATTTCTTCGATAGAGCTAGGCAAAATCACTAACTATTTGCTGCGTTTTTTCGTACAATTCGCCACCGACCTGTCCCTACAATTTTAACTATAAGAGCACCAGTATCATGGACTCCATGCTGCTTTATATTATCGATTTATTTGGCACTGCCATCTTTGCCGTCTCAGGCGTATTTGTCGCTGGCCGTCTTAAGATGGATCCCTTTGGCGTCGCCGTTCTAGGCAGTGTAACCGCGATTGGCGGCGGCACAATTCGTGACATGGCATTGGGTGCAACTCCCGTGTTTTGGATCACCGATACCACCTACCTTTGGGTCATCATCATCACCTGTTTGCTGACCATGATTATTGTAAGACGCCCGAAACGTCTGGCTTGGTGGATATTGCCGGTATGTGATGCGATTGGCCTAGCGGTGTTTGTTGGCATTGGTGTAGAAAAAGCACTTATCTATCAAGATTCAGCACTAGTGGCGATCATCATGGGTGTCATCACCGGCTGCGGTGGCGGTATTATCCGCGACGTACTTGCCCGTGAAGTGCCTATGATTCTAAGAAGTGAAGTCTACGCGACCGCTTGTATCATTGGTGGTACTTTCCATACCATGGCGATCAGCATGGGGCACGATTCAGAAACTGCATTTCTGGCCGGCGTGTTCTCAACACTATTGATAAGGCTTGGCGCTATTCGTTGGCATTTATCATTGCCGACCTTCGCCATCAAATAAGCTAACGTTACAAAGTGAAAGGCTCCGTAAAGGAGCCTCTATCATCTACATTTTAGTGTGAACTAAGCAGCCTTCACGAAATGACCTGCTACGAAATACCAATCCCTTCCAATTTTCATCATTGATTTGTGTGCGTTTACTCGCACACGTTTAAGAGGCCTCTCTCGTACACAAATTGCAAAATATCTCCAAGTCAGTCGAACCAAGATAAATAAGTGGGGGGATTGAGGTTAGCCCCCCCCCCTTTAATTACACCTGTATAAGCTATCGCTCACAAACGGTAAAGTTAAATATTGGAATAAATATAAAGGTGCTGCTCACCACATAGCCATAGACTCAACAGAACTCAGGACCTTTAGAGAGAGTGAGTAAAAGATGAAAAACATGGCTCGAAAAGCAGAGAACATAGCGTAAGCTTTGACGTTGATATCCACGAAGCCATTAGTTATTAGATTAGCCTTGTAAAGCTTGGCGATAATGAGGTGATGCCAACATTATTTATTTCTTTACGTAGAAAGATCCGCGCCGTCTCAGAGGGGGGAGACTTACGACACAAAAATTCAGCACTTTGGAAAGACGGACATCCCAGAAATGAAAGAGTAACAGCTCTGAAAAATGGGATTATAACGGAGTGGAAAGCCAAGCTTGGTTATCACTACCTGAAATCGCAATGCCGCGATATAAAGGGCTATTCAGTGGTCAATTAAGCTTGAGATATTACAACGTTCAAGGGGCAAATCTTGTCGTTAATATATGATTATATTGAAATTCACCTCATTATCACGCCGAAAAACTGGTTAAGTTCGAAGATTACAAACCTCAAATTGCAACAAAAAGAATCAATTAGACACTCTCTCACAAAAAAACTTACCATCTGGTTAGTAAAAAAAGTGACCGCCATCAAACTTTCTAGTTAAAGTTCCTTATCTACAACCATAAGCTCACTCAATCAAAATAAACCCATCGATAAAAATCTGAACAAACATCACAAAAATGGAACGCTCATCGGCACTAATAAATTATGTTACAAATGGTTTCTAGTGCAAACTCAATTTGCGCATGGCTACAATGACGCGCTCAAAAGTCAATCAGACATAAGTGTTCGAAAAAGCACTTTTAAAACTCAACTAGCCCATAGAAACTGAGTTTATAGAAACAGTACGCATCTGCTTGGTGGTCAATTATTGAGCAATTGAGATGGTTATTAACCTTTAATCACGAAATAGAAATCACCCAAAATAAATTATTGACATTGGAATGGTTGTACGTAAAAAACCTGACAGAACTTTTTATTACAAATATAATTTATTACACTTCCATGACAATTAAACAAAAATGAAATAAAAGTGAAACAATTAATGCATTTGACTTAATTGTTCTACGTGGATTAACCTTTTAGAACACAAACACTAATTAAGGGATTGAAATGAACGACTCAATTAAAGAAGCTAGACTTAAGAACAACATGAAGAACCCAATTGTTGCCTTAGCACTTGGCTTCTTTATTCCAGGTGCTGGTCAAATGTACGCAGGAAGCGTCATGTGGGGTATTATTAATCTAATCATTGCTTTTGTATGTGCAATTACCGTGATTGCATCTCCAATTAGTTTCATCATTTGGGCTGTAGCACTATTTATGGGTTACAAAGGCACAAAAGAGTTTAACAACAAAGTATTGGATACAGCGGAAAGCCAAGCCTAGTCTTTGCAAGAGCAATCGCACAATATATACACTCAATAGTTTGATTTAGTGGCTAGTCAAAGCCAAACTGACGACTTAAATAAAGACCTTTAACTAATATTAAAGTTACCATAATGACGATTAGAATCTTCACCATTAGCCTTGCTACTATTCTTATAACTGGCTGTGGCAACGACTCGAAAAAAGTTGAGTCTCTTGTTGAACAAGGCATCATTGAAACAACTGGAGCTACTATGGGGCTTGTAGAAACGACCATCGATAAAATCAACTGCTCAAAGAAAAAACACCCTAATGTTAGAAATACATCATACTTTTGCGATGTATCTATCACAGTAGCAAATAAAGACTTTGGCATTGAAGAGGCAATTTCTGAATCAGGTTATTTTGACTTTGATGGTAAAGAGACAATTACCCCTCTCGACTAATTTCAACCTATTAATTTAAAACACAAAATAGAACAATCGATTATCAAATGACATAGTTCAAGCTGTTTTATCAAAATTTAAATAACATATGGTGACCAAAATTATCTAAATTATTTTTGGTCACTATCTATTGCTATGAAAAATATATTTAAAAAGATCACCGTAAATC